>JBATGO010000001.1:0-7784 GCA_049665845.1 Pseudomonadales bacterium
TAGTGATCCTTGCCATCGGCCAGCGGCTTGCCGTCGGTAGGTGTAATAACCAGTCGACGCTTGCCCTTGGTTTCCTTGCCGAAGCTCACCGTGCCGCTGATCTCTGCGAGGATCGCAGGCTCCTTGGGCTTACGCGCCTCGAAAAGGTCGGCAACACGCGGCAGACCACCGGTGATATCACCGGTTTTTGAACCCTCTTGCGGAATCCGCGCGATAACATCACCAACACCAACCTGGGCGCCGTTCGGCAGGGTAAAGATCGCACCCGGGGGCAAAAAGTAATGCGCTGGCTGTTCGGTACCGACCAGGCGCAATTCTTGACCCTTTTTATCGACCAGCGAAATGGCCGGGCGAATTTCCTTGCCTGCAGCAGGACGCTCGGAGGGATCGATAATCGAGTTGCTCGACAAGCCGGTGAGCTCGTCGGTCTGGCTCCTGATCGTGATGCCCTCTTCCATACCACTGTATTTCACGGTACCGGCCACCTCGGTGATGATCGGGTGCGTGTGCGGATCCCACTGTGCGACGGTTTGTCCTGCTGCAACATCGCCGTGATCCTTGACCGCGATCACTGCGCCATAGGGCAGTTTGTAACGCTCGCGCTCGCGGCCATCCTTGCCAGCCACACTGAGTTCGCCTGAACGCGACACGATTACACCGTTGCCATCGAGTCGCTCAACCAGTTTCACGTTGTGCAAACGCACCTGGCCTTCCTGCTTGACCTGGATGCTGTCTACCGCGGTGGCACGCGATGCGGCTCCACCGATGTGGAACGTACGCATGGTCAGCTGCGTGCCAGGCTCACCGATCGACTGGGCGGCAATTACACCGACCGCTTCGCCGGCGTTAACCCGGTGCCCACGCGCAAGGTCGCGACCGTAACACTGCGAACATACGCCATGGCGTGTATCGCAGGTTATAGCCGAACGCACCAGCACTTCGTCGATACCCGATGACTCGATATGAGACACCAGCTTCTCGTCAATCATGGTGCCCGCGGGCACGACGATATCGCCGCTCTCCGGATCAACCACATCGCCCACCGGTATACGGCCGAGCACGCGGTCACCGAGCGTTTCTATGATATCGCCGCCCTCAATAACCGGCGTCATCAACAAGCCTTCTCCGGTGCCGCAATCCACTTCCGTTATAACGAGGTCCTGCGCAACGTCGACCAAACGACGCGTCAGGTAACCCGAGTTCGCCGTTTTCAGCGCCGTATCAGCAAGACCCTTGCGCGCTCCGTGCGTCGAAATAAAGTACTGCAGTACGCTCAGGCCTTCACGGAAGTTGGCCGTGATCGGCGCCTCGATGATCGAGCCATCCGGTTTGGCCATCAGCCCGCGCATGCCTGCAAGCTGGCGAATCTGTGCCGGCGAACCCCGTGCACCGGAATCGGCGTACATAAATACCGAGTTGAAGGAGTCCTGCAGTTCCTGCTTGCCTTCACGATTGATGACCGGCTCTTTGGACAAGTGCTCCATCATCTTCTTCGAGACCAGGTCGTTGGCGCGCGACCAGATATCGATAACCTTGTTGTACTTCTCGCCCTGCGTAACAAGGCCGGAAGCGAACTGCTGTTCGATTTCTTTCACTTCCTCGTCGGCCGCGGCAATCAGTGCAGCTTTTTCCTCCGGAATCTCGAAATCGTTAACACCGATTGAACTGCCTGAACGCGTGGAGTATTCAAAGCCGGTGTACATCAGCTTGTCGGCGAATATCACCGTCGCTTTCAGCCCTACCGTGCGGTAACACTCGTTGAGGATGCGCGAAACCGCTTTCTTGTTCATGGCCTGGTTGACCATGTCGAAACCGAGCCCCCTGGGTACAATTTCCCACAGCAGCGCACGACCTACCGTGGTTTCGGCAATTTCGGTTTTATCGATGTACTCACCTTCTTCATTTTTTACCGACTGCGCGACGCGCACTTTTACGCGCGCCTGCAGGTCGACCATGCCGGCGCCATGTGCGCGCGAAACTTCGGTGACATCGGCAAACACCATGTTCTCGCCCTTTGCGTTCACACGTGCGCGGGTCATCCAGTACAGGCCAAGCACCACATCCTGCGACGGTACGATAATCGGCTCGCCGCTGGCTGGCGAAAGAATGTTGTTGGTCGACATCATCAAGGCGCGCGCTTCGAGCTGCGCTTCGATAGTGAGCGGAACGTGCACAGCCATCTGGTCACCGTCGAAGTCGGCGTTGTAGGCAGCACAGACCAGCGGGTGGAGCTGGATCGCCTTGCCCTCAATCAACACCGGTTCAAAAGCCTGGATACCGAGCCTGTGCAGCGTAGGCGCACGGTTAAGCAGCACCGGGTGCTCGCGAATCACTTCGGCGAGGATATCCCACACTTCGGCCGGTTCTTTCTCGACCATTTTCTTGGCAGCCTTGATCGTGGTCGCCATTCCGCGCGCTTCGAGCTTGCCGAAAATAAAAGGCTTGAACAATTCCAGCGCCATTTTTTTAGGCAGGCCGCACTGGTGCAGCCGTAGCGTGGGACCTACCACAATAACCGAACGGCCGGAGTAGTCGACGCGCTTGCCCAGCAGGTTCTGGCGGAAGCGACCCTGCTTGCCCTTGATCATATCGGCCAGCGATTTCAGCGGGCGCTTGTTGGAACCGGTAATCGCGCGACCGCGACGACCATTGTCTAGCAGTGCATCGACCGATTCCTGCAACATGCGCTTCTCGTTGCGCACGATGATGTCCGGCGCATTCAGCTCCAGCAGTCTTTTCAGGCGGTTATTGCGATTGATAACGCGCCGGTACAGATCGTTGAGGTCGGATGTTGCAAAACGTCCGCCATCCAGTGGTACCAGCGGGCGCAGGTCCGGCGGCAAAACCGGCAGTACTTGCAGGATCATCCACTCCGGCTTGTTGCCTGAGTTGAGGAATGCCTCGATCAGCTTAAGGCGCTTCGACAGCTTCTTGATCTTGGTTTCAGAATTGGTATTCGGAATTTCTTCGCGCAACTCCGCCACCAGTTCTTCCAGGTCGATAGAAGTCAGCAGGGCCTGCACCGCTTCTGCACCCATTTTGGCGGTGAACTCGTCGCCGAATTCTTCCATCGCTTCAAAGTACTGCTCGTCGTTAAGCAGTTGCCCGCGCTCGAGCGTGGACAGGCCGGGATCGACCACTACATAGGATTCAAAATACAGAATGCGCTCGATTTCGCGCAATGGCATATCAAGGAACAGGCCGATACGCGAGGGCAGCGATTTCAAAAACCAGATGTGTGCGACGGGACTTGCCAGGTCGATATGCCCCATGCGGTCACGACGCACTTTTGCCAGCGCGACTTCAACGCCGCACTTTTCGCATATGACACCGCGGTGTTTGAGGCGTTTGTACTTCCCGCACAGGCACTCGTAGTCTTTTACCGGGCCAAAGATCTTGGCGCAAAAAAGGCCGTCGCGCTCGGGCTTGAAGGTACGGTAGTTAATCGTTTCAGGTTTTTTCACTTCGCCAAACGACCATGACTTCACCAGGCCTGGTGAAGCAAGCCCAATTCGAATGGCGTCAAACTCTTCGACCTGTCCCTGTGATTTCAGGAGATTCAGTAGATCTTTCAAGGTCAATCCTCCGCTGGATGTGACGTGTGCAGCGCACCGCGCTGCGAATTCATTGCTCGTGGGTTAGCCTGGACTGCCCGCTTTACTCGCTCTCGAGTTCGATATCGATCCCGAGGGAGCGAATTTCTTTCACGAGCACGTTAAACGATTCGGGCATGCCCGGCTCCATGCGGTGGTCGCCATCGACGATGTTTTTGTACATCTTGGTACGACCATTCACATCGTCCGACTTGACCGTCAGCATTTCCTGCAGTGTGTAGGCGGCACCGTAGGCTTCCAGCGCCCAGACCTCCATCTCTCCGAAACGCTGCCCGCCGAACTGCGCCTTGCCGCCCAGCGGCTGCTGGGTAACGAGGCTGTAGGAGCCAGTAGAGCGCGCGTGCATCTTGTCGTCGACCAGGTGGTTCAACTTGAGCATGTACATGTAGCCAACCGTAACCGGGCGATCAAAACTCTCGCCGGTACGACCGTCAGTCAGCCGCATCTGGCCGCTGTCAGGCTGGCCCGCCAGGCGCAGCAATTCCTTGATCTCTTCCTCGGCAGCGCCATCGAAAACACAGCTCGCCATCGGTACGCCACCGGTGAGGTTGCGCGCAAGGTCCAGCACTTCCTGGTCTGACAGTGAATCAAGATCTTCCACGCGCTGCGTGGAACCGCTCTTCTTGTGGTTGTAAATCTTGTCGAGGAAATCACGCAGCTTCGCCACCGAAGCCTGTTGCTCGATCAGGTCGTTAATTTTTTCGCCAAGCCCCTTGGCAGCAAGGCCGAGATGCATTTCCAGCACCTGTCCCACGTTCATCCGTGAAGGCACACCGAGCGGGTTGAGCACGATATCTACGGGCACACCGTTTTCATCGAACGGCATATCTTCTTCAGGCACGATAACCGAAATAACTCCCTTGTTACCGTGACGACCTGCCATCTTGTCGCCAGGCTGGATGCGACGCTTGACCGCAAGGTAAACCTTGACGATTTTGAGTACGCCGGGAGCCAGGTCATCGCCACTTTCGATTTTGCCGCGCTTGTCGGCAAGGCGCGAATCGAGCAGCTGGCGCTGCTCGTCGAGCTGCCGCTTGGCTGCATCTAGCAGGTCATTCAGCTCGGCATCTGCCATACGCAGCTTGAACCAGTCATCCTGCTGCAGTTCGTTAAGCAGCTGGTCGTCAACGGTCGCGTTCTTTTTAACTGAACCCGGCCCGCTGTTGGCTTTTTTGTTGAGCAACGCCGCGCGCAGGCGCTGGAACGTGGCCTGTTCAACGATTCGGTACTCATCGTTGAAGTCCTTGCGGTAGCGCTCAATCTCGGATTTTTCGATCGCCAGCGAACGCTCGTCTTTCTCGAGACCATCGCGAGTGAATATCTGCACATCGATGACTGTGCCCTTCACGCTCGACGGTACACGCAACGATGTATCTTTCACATCGGACGCTTTTTCGCCAAAGATCGCGCGCAACAGTTTTTCTTCAGGCGTCAGCTGCGTCTCGCCTTTCGGCGTGACCTTGCCGACCAGGATATCGCCCGCCTTCACTTCCGCCCCGATATAAACCACACCGGATTCGTCGAGCTTGTTCAGCGCAGCTTCGCCAACGTTCGGTATGTCCGCGGTGATTTCCTCTGAGCCGAGCTTGGTATCGCGCGCGATGCAGGTCAGTTCCTGGATATGGATCGACGTGAAGCGATCTTCGCGCACAACTTTTTCAGAAACGAGGATCGAATCCTCGAAGTTGTAGCCGTTCCAGGGCATGAACGCGATGCGCATGTTTTGCCCCAGCGCGAGCTCACCCATATCGACGGACGGACCATCAGCAAGAATATCGCCACGCTCCACCACGTCGCCCTGTTGCACGACCGGGCGCTGGTTGATGCAGGTATTCTGGTTGGAGCGGGTGTACTTGGTCAGGTTGTAAATGTCGACACCCGCTTCACCCGTGGAAATTTCATCGGGGTTGACACGAACCACCACGCGACTCGCGTCAACGCTCTCAATCACGCCGCCGCGGTTTGCCACTTCACAGACGCCGCTGTCGCGCGCCACCGTGCGTTCGATGCCAGTACCTACCAAAGGCTTCTCGGCGGTAAGCGTTGGCACCGCCTGGCGCTGCATGTTCGATCCCATCAGGGCGCTGTTGGCATCGTCATGTTCGAGGAACGGAATCAGCGACGCTGCCACAGACACGACCTGCCGCGGCGAAACGTCCATGAACTGCACACGATTCGACGGCATCTGGGTGAATTCATTTTTGTGCCGTACGGCAACAATCTCGTCAACAAACTGTTTTTTGTTGTCGAGTGTGGCCGACACCTGCGCGATAACATATTCCGCCTCGTTGATCGCTGACAGGAATTCGATCTGGTCGGTGACCACACCATCTACCACCTTGCGGTAGGGGCTCTCGAGAAATCCGTACTCGTTGGTGCGCGCAAATGTCGCCAGCGAGTTGATCAGGCCAATGTTCGGTCCTTCCGGCGTCTCGATCGGGCAGACCCTGCCATAGTGCGTGGGGTGTACATCGCGTACTTCAAAACCGGCGCGTTCGCGGGTCAGTCCGCCAGGCCCAAGCGCGGAAACCCGCCGCTTGTGCGTAATTTCGGATAGCGGGTTGTTCTGGTCCATAAACTGCGAGAGCTGGCTGGAACCGAAAAATTCCTTTACCGCTGCTGCAACCGGCTTGGCGTTGATCAAATCCTGCGGCATCAGGCCTTCTGACTCGGCAACACTCAAACGCTCTTTTACCGCGCGCTCAACCCGTACGAGACCGACGCGGAACTGGTTTTCCGCCATTTCGCCTACCGATCGTATGCGGCGGTTGCCAAGGTGATCGATATCATCGACCGTTCCCCTGCCGTTGCGAATGTCGACCAGCGTTCGCAGCACAGCAACGATATCGTCGTTCGACAAAATACCGCTGCCTTCCGCTTCGCTACGGCCGAGACGACGATTGAATTTCATTCGCCCTACCGCAGAAAGGTCGTAGCGTTCCGGGGCAAAAAACAGGTTGGCGAACAGGTTCTCAGCCGATTCCTTGGTTGGCGGCTCACCCGGACGCATCATGCGATAGATTTCAACCAGCGCCTCCAGCTGCGTTTGCGTGATATCGATGCGCAGTGTTTCAGAAATAAATGGGCCCTGGTCCAGCTCGTTGGTGTAAATCGTCTCAAACTTCTTAATTCCGAGCTCGTCGAAATGCGCAAGAATTTCCTCGGTGATTTCAGTGTTGCACTTGATCAGCTCTTCACCGGTTTCCTTGTCGATAATGTCGCGTGCCAGGGTGCGGCCAATCAGGTACTCTTTCGGGCACTGCAGCTTGTCGATATTTGCTTCTTCGAGCTTGCTGATGTGGCGCACGGTTATCCGGCGGCCCTGCTCGACAATAAGCCTGCCTTTCTTGTCCTTGATATCGAAAGCCGCAATTTCTCCGCGCAGGCGCTCTGGCACCAGTTCCATCGCGTAGCCGTCACTCGACATCTCAAAGATGTTGGTCTGGAAAAATTCATCGAGCATTTGCTCGGAGGTATAGCCGAGCGCACGCAGCAACACTGTGGCCGGCAATTTGCGGCGTCGGTCGATACGTACGTAGATCAGGTCTTTGGGATCGAATTCAAAATCCAGCCACGAGCCACGGTAGGGGATAACCCGCGCCGAATAGAGCAGCTTGCCGGATGAATGCGTTTTGCCTTTATCGTGATCGAAAAATACGCCTGGCGAGCGATGCAGTTGCGAAACGATTACCCGCTCTGTGCCATTGATAACGAAGGTGCCGTTTTCGGTCATGAGCGGAATCTCGCCCATGTAGACTTCCTGCTCCTTGATGTCCTTGATCGTTTTGCTGGCCGACTCCTTATCGTAAACAATCAGCCTGACTTTGACCCGCAGCGGTGCTGCGTAGGTAACGCCGCGCGACTGGCATTCTTTTACATCGAAAACCGGATGCCCGAGCTTGTATTCGACATATTCCAGTGCAGCATTGCCCGAGTAGCTGATAATCGGGAATACGGATTTAAACGCCGCGTGCAAACCGATTTCTTCGCGGTTTTCCGGCGCTGTGTAATCCTGGGTGAAACGGCGGTAGGAATCGAGCTGTATCGCCAGCAGGAAGGGCTCTTCCATAACATGCGGCAATTTACTGAAATCCTTGCGGATTCGTTTACGCTCGGTATAGGTATAAGGCATTGGTATGCTCCAGCACATTTACTGCTAAACATGGTTTA
>JBATGO010000002.1:0-4214 GCA_049665845.1 Pseudomonadales bacterium
CATCCGCGATGATTTTCACCATGCCGGTGGTGTCGTTGGCCGCCATCGCCCGGCCGCTGGCCGAGAAGGGAAACACACCAACCTTGTATTCCTGGCCGCCGGATTTCAGGTCCTGCTCGGTTTTGCCTACCCACGCGATCTCCGGATGGGTGTAAATAACCGAGGGGATATTGTCGTAATTGATCTGGGTTTTTTGTCCGGCGATACGCTCCGCAACCATCACGCCCTCTTCGGAACCTTTGTGCGCCAGCATCGGGCCACGCACGATGTCGCCTACCGCGTAAACGTCGCGCACATCGGTTTCGCACTGCTCGTTAACGAATACAAATCCGCGCTCGTCGAGGTTGACGCCGCAATCTGGCGCCAGTAAATGTTCACTGAGCGGCCTGCGGCCGACGCATACGATCAGCTTGTCAAACTCTTCTGTTTTGGTCCCGTCACTACCGCTGTACTCAACCGTAACCTTGCGGCTTTTACCGCGGCCCTTGACCGTGGTGCCGGTCACGCGCGTGCCGAGCCTGATATCGAGCCCCTGTTTTTTAAATACCTTTTGCGTTTCCTTTGCGATCTGTTCATCGACCGCAGGCAAAAAAGTGTCCAGCGCCTCGAGTACAACGACCTCGGCACCAAGCCTCGACCAGACGCTGCCGAGTTCAAGGCCGATAACCCCGGCACCGATAACGCCGAGTCGTTTTGGCACCTCGCTAAACTCGAGTGCGCCGGTGGAATCCACCACCACATCATCGACCAGCGGGGCCGGCGGGATATCGATCGGTACTGAACCTGCAGCGATGATGATCTTGTCGGCCTGGTATATGGCCTGCTTGCCGTTGTTGTCGGTAACTTCGACCTGCTTGTTGGCCAGTACGCGACCGGTACCAATTAAGGATTCAACCCCATTGGCCTTGAACAGCCCGGCAATGCCGCCTGTCAGCTGACTTACAATTTGATCCTTGCGCGCAAGCATTTTCGCAACGTCCATTTTTACGCCGCTGGTAGAAATACCGTGTATATCGAAGTCGTCTTTCGCTTCGTGGAACTTGTAGCTTGAATCCAGCAGGGCCTTGGAAGGAATACAACCCACATTGAGGCAAGTGCCGCCCAGTTTCACCTTACCCTTGTCGTCGGACCACTTTTCGACACAGACCGTTTTCATGCCGAGTTGTGCGCAGCGTATCGCCGCCACGTAACCCGCCGGCCCTGAACCGATCACGATTACTTCATATGCGTTAGCTTCAGCCATAGATAATTATCCGTAGTACCGTTTCGATTGCGCGAATAATCAGATTTCAAGTAAAACGCGCGCGGGGTCTTCGATCATGTTTTTTATCGCAACGAGGAACTGCACCGCTTCCCTGCCATCAATCAGCCGGTGGTCGTAGCTGAGCGCCAGGTACATCATCGGCAGGACTTTGATTTCACCATTGACCACCATGGGCCGCTCGTTGATGGCATGCATGCCAAGAATACCGGACTGCGGTGGATTCAGAATTGGTGTCGACATCATCGAACCGAACACGCCGCCGTTGGAGATCGTAAACGTGCCGCCGGTCATATCGTCAATACTGAGCTTGCCGGCCTGGGCCTTTTCGCCGTACTCGCGTATCTTCGACTCAACACTCGCCATGCTCATGCGATCCGCATCGCGCAGCACCGGTACCACCAAACCCCGGTTGCTGCTCACCGCGACGCCGATGTCGTAGTAACCGTGGTAGACAATTTCCTCGCCATCGATCGATGCGTTTACTGCCGGAAAACGGCTCAAAGCTTCGATCGCCGCCTTGACAAAGAACGACATAAAACCTAGCTTGGTGCCATTGTGGGTTTTCTCAAACTGCTCCTTGTATTTTTTGCGCAGCTCCATCACCGGCTGCATATTCACTTCGTTGAAGGTGGTGAGCATCGCTGTCGATTGCGTTGCCGCCAGCAGGCGCTCTGCGACACGCGCACGCAGCCGCGTCATCGGCACGCGTCGTTCACTGCGATCGCCCGCCATGTCTGTATTACCAGCCGCTGCGGGCGCCTGCACAGCCGCCGGACGCGTGGCGCCGCTCTCTGCCCGTGGCGACTGGTTCGCGATCACGCGCAGTACATCTTCCTTGGTTATGCGACCGTCCCTGCCGCTGCCAGTTACCTGCTTGACATCGAGATTTTTTTCCGCGAGCAATTTTTTCGCTGCGGGACTGACAATCATTTCGCCATTGGCTGCGTCATTCGCGACCGGTTGCGCTACTTCATTGCCCGCGTTGCTTGACGGAGCGGCAGCTGGTTGTGCCACGTCACCGGCCTCAAAGCGCGCGATCAGCTCATTGCTGAGCACCACATCGCCCTCCTGCTTGAGTATTTCAAGCAGCGTTCCGGCACCGGGCGCATTCACTTCGATTACGACCTTGTCGGTTTCGATATCGGCGATCAACTCGTCGCGCGAACAGGTATCACCCGGCTTTTTGTGCCAGGTTGCCACGGTGCCATCGGCAACCGACTCGGGAAACGATGGCGCTTTGATTTCAATACTCATTCCTGGTGGCTCGCTTGTTCTGAAATAAACCGGAAAAAATTTTCCGAAGGATTGTTAACGTGTGGTGCGCGCTCAGCGCTCGCTCGCAACGCCCAGCGCCCGCCTGATCAGCTCCTGCTGTTCTTTCAGGTGCAGCGCCATGTAACCTGCAGCGGGAGAGGCCGAAGCCCGGCGCCCGGCAAACTTCAGCGGCAGGTTTTCATCGAGCAGGTTGATGACCCTGCGCAGGCGGTGCTGGCTGAGATACCAGGCGCCCTGGTTGCGTGGTTCTTCCTGGCACCACACCACCGCTTCAAGATTTTCGTAGTCCTGGATCGCCTTGAACATCTCTGCATCCGGAAAAGGGTAAAGCTGTTCGATGCGAACTATCGCGACATCGTGGAGACCGTGCTCCGCGCGTGCTTCACACAATTCGTAATAAACCTTGCCGCTGCACAATACCAGGCGGCGAACTTTCTTCGCATCAAGGTCTTCCACTTCGGCCAGCACATTCTGGAAGTGTCCGTCGGCGAATTCTTCCAGTTGCGATGCTGCCTGCTTGTGTCGCAACAGGCTCTTGGGCGACATCACCACCAGCGGCCTACGCAACGGGCGGATTGCCTGGCGACGCAACAGATGGAAAATTTGCGCTGATGTGGTCGGCAGGCAAAGCTGGATGTTCTGCTCCGCACAGAGCTGCAGGAAGCGCTCAAGCCTGGCCGATGAGTGCTCCGGGCCCTGGCCTTCGTAACCGTGTGGCAATAGCAGGGTCAGGCCACAGAGCCTGCCCCACTTGTGTTCACCGCTGGTAATAAACTGGTCGATAACAATCTGCGCGCCATTGGCAAAATCGCCGAACTGTGCCTCCCAGATAACCAGGCCAGTCGGGCTGGTAGTTGCATAGCCGTACTCAAAACCCAGTACGGCAAGTTCGGACAGGAAGGAATCGTAAATTGTGAATTCTGCCCTGGTGTCCTCAAGGTTCAGATTGGCAAGCGGCACATAGGTTTCAGCCGTTTTCTGGTCGTGCAGCACTGCGTGGCGATGCGAAAAAGTGCCGCGCCCGACGTCCTGCCCGGTAATGCGCACCGGGTAACCCTGCTCGAGCAGCGTG
Organism: Pseudomonadales bacterium; assembly: GCA_049665845.1. GTDB lineage: Bacteria > Pseudomonadota > Gammaproteobacteria > Pseudomonadales > UBA7434 > UBA7434. Next base: position 3,612 of record JBATGO010000002.1, read on the forward strand.
GCGTAGGCAAGCATTTCGCCAAAACCCCAGTTGCCGGGCATCGCGCCAGCGTCCATTTTGCTGCGGTCCTCGATGATTTTCGCCACCTGCCGCTGCAGCACAAAGCCATCGGGTGTTTCATTGCAGGCATGCGCCAGCTTCTGCAGTTTTTCGATCGGGTAAGTGGTATCGCCGCGCACCTGCCAGTCGTGTGCAAGGTAGGGCGTCCAGTCAACGAACAGCTCCTCGTTGGGTTTCTTGACCAGGCTTTTCACCACGTGCTCACCGTGCTCCAGGGCGCTGCGGTAACTGTTTTCCATTGCGCTGGCGTCATCGGCGGAAAGCACTGCCTGCTCTACCAGCCTATTGGCGTAAATCTCCCTGGTGGTGGGCTGCTTTTTTATCGCCTCGTACATCAACGGTTGTGTACCGGAAGGCTCGTCGGCTTCGTTGTGGCCGCGACGACGATAACAGACCAGGTCGATGACCACGTCTCGCTTGAATTCCTGGCGAAAATCAAACGCGAGCTGGGTGACGAACAGCACCGCTTCGGGATCGTCACCATTAACGTGGAAAATCGGCGCCTGCACCATTTTTGCTACGTCGGTGCAATATTCGGTGGAG
>JBATGO010000003.1:0-2998 GCA_049665845.1 Pseudomonadales bacterium
CCCGCATGCGCCAGGTGGCTGAGGTGAAACGACATGGTGTTGTGGGGTGTGCCCAGCTTATCGCTGAGCAATCCTGCGGCCAGCCCCTCGGGCCCGGCTTGCACGAGCAAGCGGAACGCTTTGAGCCGCGTTTCCTGCGACAGGGCATCGAACATTGCTATGGCACTATGAATATCCATATGTCCAGACTAATGGACATTTATGAACCTGTCAATGTTTGCCGACACTCTGTACTGTGCTTAACCCAGCGTAAGCCTCCCCCTCTGAGCGACAGGGAATAACTGGAGCTTTCTGGCATTCTATATGCGCAGGAGATTCACAGAAGAAATCGAAATTTAGCGAGTGCTATCAATCCCGATCCAAACAGCCATGCAGCGGCGGGAACGGGAACTTGCGATATCACAAAATCGATACTGTAAGACTGCACGAGGTTTGACGTCTCCTGTATCCAGAAGCTGTAATTTCCACCCGTTAACGGGCCTCCGCTCAAACCAGGCAGGATATTCCCCGACATGGCACCGAAAAATACATTTCCATCAATGTCGCCTGAGGTCTGGCCGCTAAAACCTAATCCTTGTGTATAACCGATAAAGCTCACATCATCGCCGGAACTGGAAATCACGTTTATAGCAGCGATCGTCTGCGTCTCTGATAGAGAAAACGAAAAGTAGTCGGCGTCTGAACCGTTGGTTGCACCCGTATTTCCATTGTTACCAACGGTTCCTGTAATTATGTTCTGCAGATCAATCGATATAACTGTAGGGCTACTAAGGCTGCCGCTCAGGTCACCACTCACGCTCTCATCATACGAGGCTCCAACAAATGAAGAAGCCGTTAGACTCGCGATAAAAAATATACGGTTTGTTTTTTGCATAAATACTTTATAGGAATTGAAATATAAAACAGAAGCGGATGAGAAAGAAATTACAATAACCTACGTGACCTTTCTGCGAGCTGCAGCTAGCCCGATCAGACCTGATCCAAATAACCAGGCTGCCGCGGGAACCGGAATGACGTTAGAAGAGTAGGCGGTTAGGTGTGACAGACCCTTGTCGCCGAGATCGCTTGTATCCCAAAGCCCGACATTTGTCATTGCCGCGCTGGTAAAATCATAAAGTGCATACTGATTTCCCGCCTTTACGACAATGTAGGCCACTGTCTCAGGACCAGCGTAAGCCCAATCCCCGCTGATTGGTTCGTCATCGTCATTAAGAACCAGCGAGCCAATAGATAGCCCGTCATTGCTCGTTGCAGGCAGGTCAACTTTAGCCAGCTCATCAACGACCAGGCCAAAGTCAGCCAGGATAGCTGCTTCAGAGTCATTGCCGGATGCGACGCCTACAAGATTGCCCAGGACTACTGCGGCGGATGTGAAATTTGAAAAAGAAAGACAGCTGATAAGGCACAGCAACCTGCAATTGCTGCTGGCCAGTTGGCAGATGTTCATGATGCCCCCAATACGTTCATATTGGGGCCAAGGGGGGACTACATTAGATCAGTTCGCTTCCATGCGGTCAATAACGGCGCTTTACGATGAGTAAGTGATTGAATTGAAAGAGGCAATACCGCGCGGGAGCTTAGTACTGCAACCACAGACCATCCGATTTTCTGTCACACACTTCAGCCAGATTCTGCCTTCATAGTCGTGCGCTCCTATCGCTATATCCTATGATTTCCCGGTGATATGCGGGGCACACCTGGACTCTAACCAGTCCTGACTTATACCGACCTGGACCGATTGAACACAACAATTCCGAGCATACTAAACCACAAGGCGAGCCCGGCTACCGCGGGTATAGGGATTATAAAAACTAAAGGAGCGACATCGCCGTCCGCAACTGCCCAAACCAGACTCGCTCCAGTGATAGAGTCTGCGTTACCCCTGCCAGCTGAGGCATAGCTGGTTCGCGCTGTTTTCCCCGTGCCAGCTGGCGTGGAATACCAGTAAAGGAAGTTCTGGAGTGCAACATTAAGGAAGGGTCCTGGACTGCTGGCGCTTATGCCATTGCCAATGAAATTGTAGTTATGTTCATCGGCTTCACAAAGCGGGTCGCTTGGCGGAGGTGATGAGCAGCTAACTCCAGCTACATACGCTGGATCAACGTAGGGTAGTCGCCAGGTCGAAACAGCTAGATAGCTGGATGCATTCAATGCCGCAATCCATGCACTGGCTGTGGGAATATTCATCACTCCATCAGAACTAATTCCTGTAACGCCGAAAGTTTCTGTTTTCGCATAATTGGAATCAGTTAACCACGTTATATCCAGCACATCATCTTCTGTGGAGAGCGGTGGACCAGAATGGCGAAGTGGTTGACGTGTTCTTGCAGGCTAAGCGTGATGGAGCTTCAGCTAAGCGGTTCTTTAAAAGGCTGCTGCGCAATAACGGTGGAGAGCCTAGGAAAATGGTAACAGATAAGCTGCGCAGCTACGGCGTTGCACATCGAGAGTTAATGCCTAATACTTTCCATGTTACTGATCAATATGCGAATAACCGTGCAGAACAATCGCATCAAGCGACAAGAGTCCGGGAGCGAGGCACGCGAAAATTGTCAAGCGCAAAACAGTACGCCAACGTATCGCAGCCTGTTATATTTATTTATGGCTGCCATCACACAGTGGTTGAGAAGCCGTGGCTTTACATCCGCAAAAATAAACTTTTTTCGATTCAGCTGCCTCATACTTTACTGGCGAAAAGTCTGAGCCTTTATGCGAGCCATCACAAAAAGGCTGGGCTTTGCTTTGCCCGCATGAGCACCAGTAATATGATTGACCAGATTCAACTTCGACTGGATATGGAGTATCAGATGCTCTTACTGGATCACGCATTTGTTTTCTCATTGGTTGATTGTATAGATGTAGCAGACGACGAAACGGGCCCAATCGGTCCGCATAGTCATTTTAAGTGTATAACTAATTAGCGGCGCTTGTATTGCGTGGGACAATAACACCGGCTTACATCCGGACTACGTAACTTGAGATGTTTAGTAGCGCGACC
>JBATGO010000004.1:0-13479 GCA_049665845.1 Pseudomonadales bacterium
GTTACATCCTGCACGTCATCAATTGCTGGGAAGAGGGCGACTGGCTGGTGCAGGTAGGCTGCCGATCCACTAACCCAATGCCCAAGGCAGACCCGAGTGAAGGCGAGCTGTCGCATATGCTCGCCTATATGCGCCTCGAGGCGAATCTTTATGTCTGGAAATTCAATTTAAAAACCGGCGAAGTCGTTGAACACGACATCGATCGCCTGAATGCAGAATTTCCCCGTTCCAACCCCTTGTACATGGGGCACAAAAGCCAGTACTGCTACAGCCAGTACATCTGCACCAAACAGGACGATGACATTGGTACGCTGGCTTTCGGCGCCTTGCTCAAATACAACATTCAAACCGGTGATTACCAGCGCTACGATTACGGCGAAGGTGTTTTTGGCAACGAGGCGCCGTATTGTCCGAAACCCGGTGCAACACGCGACGGGGCGGAGGACGACGGTTACCTCGTAACCACAGTGACCGACAGCAATGACTGGCAGTCCTACACACTGGTATTCGATGCGCGCGATATCGAGCAGGGGCCGGTTTGTCGTTTACGCATGCCGCACCGCGCGCCGTTCGGTTTCCACACCAGCTGGGTCGCCGGCGCAGAAATATTCTAGTTGTTGGTACTCGCAATTTTCGCTCCATAAGCCAGGCAGGTTGAAAATAATGGCAAACCAGGCAATTTATATTCTCGGTGGCAGCCAGACCGATTTCGCGCGCAACTGGACACGTGAAGGAAAGGATATTTACAGCCTGTTTGCCGATTGCCTGAACGAGGCGCTGGCGGCGACGGATATTGACCCGGCTGATATCGATGTTGCCCATGTTGGCAATTTTGTCGGCGACCTGTTTACCGGGCAGGCGCTGTTGAATGGCCTGTTTGCACACGTACATCCCGCGCTTAACAATATTCCAAGTTCACGCCATGAGGCGGCCTGTGCTTCAGGCTCGATGGCGCTGCTCGCTGCGATGCGCGATATCGAAGCCGGGCATTACCAGCTTGCCTGCGTGCACGGTATCGAGTTGATGCGTAATGTCGATGGCACCGTTGCAGCCGATCACCTTGCTGCCGCAGCATGGCGCGGCATTGAAACCGAAGGTTGTACCTATCCCTGGCCAAATATGTTTGCCAGGGTGCTGGATATCTACCAGCAGCGCTATGGTGTAGATCTCGCACACTTGCGCGCAATCGCCAGTAACAATTTTGCCAATGCCCGGCGCAATCCCAACGCGCAAACGCGCAACTGGCAATTTAATGATTTGAGTTTCAGCGACGACGATAGCGCTAACCCGCGCATAGAAGGGCAGCTTCGCAAGCATGATTGCGGTCAGGTTACCGATGGCGCGGCGGTAGTTTTCATTGCCAGCGAAACCTATGCAAAACAATATGCATCGCAGCATGGTCTTGCACTGGAAGCCCTGCCGCGCATCAAGGGCTGGGGGCATCGCAGTTCCGCGCTGCTGATGGATCGCAAGCTGGAATTGTCCGCAGGCGCGCCGCTGCTTTTCCCGCATGTAGCCGACACGTTCAGCGATGCGCTGGGTCGCGCCGGTCTTGCTGATGTGCACCAGCTCGACGGGCTGGAGGTGCACGATTGTTTTTCGATTACCGAATACATGATTCTCGACCACGCCGGCATTACCGCGCCCGGTGAAGGCTTCCGCGCGATTGAAAATGAAATGATCAGCATGCAGGGCTCACTGCCGATCAATCCCAGTGGCGGGCTAATTGGCCTCGGTCACCCGGTCGGTGCTACCGGTGTGCGTATGTTGCTGGACGCTGCGAAGCAGGTATCGGGAAGCGCTGGCGAGACACAGGTTGAGGGCGCAAGGAATTTCGCGACGTTTAATCTTGGCGGCAGCACGACGACCTGCGCTGCCTTTGTAGTTGGCGTGTAGTTGGCGTGTAAGCGTCGTTAATCGCTAGCGGCGAACAGGGCGAATTTTTTGCAAAGTGTATTGCAAACAGCTTACATCTATGACGCTCTGCGTACGCCGCGTGGTCGCGCCCGCCCCGATGGCGTCCTGCATGCCTTTACACCGTTCGATTTGTTAAGTTGCCTTTACGCAGCACTTGAAACACGCAGTGCGCTTGACCCGCTGTTAATCGACGACGTTGTACTGGGCTGTGCAACGCAAGTGGGCGAGCAGGCAGCCAATATCGCGAAAACCTCAACCCTTTATCATGGCTGGCCGGGTAGTGTGCCGGGCATAACCGTGAATCGCTACTGTTCCTCGGGGCTGGATGCGATTTGCATCGCAGCGAGCAAAATACTATGTGGCATGCAGCAGTTGTCGATTGCCGGCGGGGTCGAGATGATGTCGCGTGTGGCGATGCTAAGCGATAATCCCCTGGCGTTTACCGATACCGCGCTGGCGAGCAGGCTCGGCATGTTCATGATGGGCGTGGGCGCTGATTACATCGCGACTGCGCACAGTGTTACACGCGAGGAGGCCGATGCGCTTGCCCTGCAAAGCCAGCAGCGCGCGCAACACGCGCGTGCCAGCGGTTTTTTCAAATCGCTCATACCGCTGCGCGCTGCAAGCGCTGTGGCAGGCGTGATAGAGGCGGAATCAGGCCAGACGGCAGTCGTCGAAGATGAGACAATCAGAAGCGCAACCACGGCGCAATCCCTGGCAGCCATGCAGCCTGCATTTGAGGCTGCCAGCCTCGATGGTGTAGCGAAGCGCCTGTTGCATGAAAATTTTTCCGGCAAAGGCATGGCGCACGTACACACTGCGGGTAATTCGCCTGCCATGGCTGACGGCGCTTCAGCGCTGCTGCTTGGCAGTGAGCAAGCGGGAAAACAGTTGCGTCGCGGGCCCAGGGCGAAAATTGTGCAAATGGTTACCGTCAACGCCGACCCGCGTGAAGTGGTGTCGGGCTGTGTCGCAGCAACCAGTGAATTATTGCGCCGCACAAACCTGCATGCTGATGCGATCGACCTGTTCGAAATTCACGAGGCTTTTGCTGCAACCATGGTTTATGGGGCGCGCCGGCTGGGCATTGACAACGACAAGCTGAATGTCAATGGTGGTTGTATTGCGCTGGGCCATCCACTGGGTGCAACCGGCGGTATTATTGTGAGCACACTGCTCGATGAGCTCGAGCGACGCAATCTTCGCACGGGTGTTGCGGCGACCAGTGGCGCGGCCGGTGCGGGGACCGCAATGCTGATCCAGCGTTGCTAAAACGATTTTTCATGTCGCTCGGCTTTGGGCCGGATGCCGAGCGTCGGTAGATAAGCAATGTATATTATCCAGTCCAGGCGCTGTTCAACCAGATTCTCTGCAGCTTAATTTATTCAAGGCCATGCGCTGCGCATCTGGCAAATAAACTTTAACGGAGACAGCTATGATAAAACTACACGGCTTTGCATACAGCAACTACTACAACATTGTGAAACACGTCTTGCTCTACAAGGGCCTGCCCTTCGAGGAAGACCTGCAGTGGGGCGGTAGCGAGGCTTACCTGGCCTTGAGTCCGGCGGGCAAGGTACCCTCGATGACAACCGAACAGGGAGAAAATCTTTCCGAGTCCAGCGTGTGTTGCGACTATATCGAAGAGGCATACCCCACGCCGCCGCTCTATCCGGCAGATGTTACGCAGCGTGCAAAGGTTCGCCAGATTATGAAAATCAGTGAGCTATACCTGGAACTGCAATGCAGAAGGCTGTTGCCGTTTATTTTTACCAAAACCGAAGTGCCGGCAGCGATTGACAGCGACATTCGCGAGGTTGTGAATCGCGCGATTGGTGCATTGAATCGCTTGTGCAGCTTTTCACCCTATGTGACCGGCAGCAAAATAACCATGGCGGACATTTATCTGCGCTACGTGATGGGTGTTGTTGACATTGGCTCGCACAAACTCGGCTGGGATATTGGTGCAGAAATAAACGGGCTGAAGGATTGGCAGGCAATGATGAGAGACAACGATATTTCGATCAAGGTTGACGCTGATCGTGCGGCAAATGAGGCGGCTTTTTATCAGATGGTGCAGCAGCGTATCGCTGCGCGATAAACGGTTTGGCTCCTTTGTTTCGCGTAACATTTACCTATGCTTGCGATGTTGGGTTGGTCGGCCCGACAGGATTGATTCAAAAATTCTGGCGAATTTTTTCACCCCTTCGGGGCGCCCTTTGGGCGTCCAAAATGCTGCGCATTTTGTCGAACCGCAGAATCGGTCAAGTGCTGTCGAACCAACAATATTTATAGCAACCCACCTGCGGCGGGTTACTATAAATATGGTCCGCCCGACAGGATTCGAACCTGTGACCTGCCCCTTAGGAGGGGGCCGCGCTATCCATCTGTGCCACGGGCGGAACGAGGGGACAGCTAACTTTCCCAGCCTGAAAAAAAGCTGGAAAAGTAAGCTGTCCCCGTGGGCTCGAAGTATACTACGAGCCTGATTGGAACTCGCCATTTACTGTCCGACTTATGCAAGACACCCGTCCCTTACTGCTCGCGACCACCGATTTTCCCGCCATCACGCGGCGAGGTGTCAGCATCCTGCAAGTCAATCTTGGTTATTTGTGCAACCTCAGCTGTGTGCACTGTCACGTAAATGCGGGGCCGACGCGCACCGAGGAAATGGATGAGGCGACAGCAGACCTGGTAATCGAAGTACTGCGCGCGAGGCAGGTAAGTACGCTGGATCTCACCGGTGGCGCGCCGGAGCTCAACGCAAATTTTCGTCGCCTTGTTGTTGCTGCGCGTGAGCAGGGCATCGAGGTAATCGATCGATGCAACCTCACGATACTGTTTGAACCGGGCCAGCAGGATCTGGCTGAGTTTCTGGCCGCGAACGAAGTCAATGTAACTGCCTCTTTGCCCTGCTATGAAGAAGCCAATGTCGCCGAGCAGCGCGGTAAAGGCGTGTACCAGCAAAGCATCGAAGCGCTACGGAAGCTCAACGCACTTGGCTACGGTAAATCCGATGCGCTCCCGCTCAACCTGGTTTACAACCCGGTTGGCGCACACCTGCCACCGCCGCAGCAGGCACTGGAGGCCGACTATAAAAAACAGCTGGGCGATCGTTACGGCATAGTGTTCAATCGGTTGCATACCATTACCAATATGCCCATCAGTCGCTTCGGGGCAGTGCTGCTGGCGCAAAATCGCTATGAGGAATACATGGCGTTGCTGAAAAATAACTACAGTGCGGCTAACCTCGATACGCTGATGTGCCGAGAAACTGTCAGCGTCGACTGGCAAGGCTATTTATATGACTGCGATTTCAACCAGATGCTATTGATGCCGCTGCAAAAAACTGCTGTTGATGGCGGGCGTCGCCACCTGCGCGACTTGCTCAACAGCGATACCCGTGGTGAGCCAATCAGGGTCGCCGAGCATTGCTATGGATGCACTGCAGGGCAGGGCAGCAGTTGCGGCGGGGCACTGGCGAGCGCGCCGGCCTGACACGACGAATATTTTGGTGCCTGTCTGTTCAATTATTATTCCCGCGCTGAATGAGGCGCAGACCATCGAAAACACCCTTGCAAGGCTGGCGCCTTACCGGCAGGCGGGCTGTGAAATCATTGTTGTGGATGGCGGCAGCATTGATGCAACACGCGAAATAGCCCGGTCACATGCCGACCTGTGTTTCCAATCGGCGCGCGGGCGCGCAGTGCAGATGAACGCCGGTGCAGAACGTGCAACTGCGCCAATGCTGTGGTTCCTGCATGCCGATACCTGCCCGCCCGATAAAGCTTTGCAAATAGTCGATCGTCTTGGGCAGGCAGGCGACGGCTGGGGATTCTTTGCGCTGCGCTTGTCGGGCGATGCAATATGGTGTCGCGTGCTGGAAATATTCATCAACAAGCGCTCACAACTGAGTGCCACAGGCACGGGCGACCAGGGCCTGTTTTGCCATCGCAGTTTATTTTCAAGGGTGGGTGGCTTTGCTGCGTTGGCGTTGATGGAGGACATCGAACTGTGTGCGCGGCTCAAGCGTGAAGTCTCACCACAAGTGTTGCAGCAGTGGCCGCTGGTTACATCGAGTCGCCGCTGGGAGTCGCGCGGTGTAGTGGCTACGGTGCTGTTGATGTGGCGCATACGTTGCGCTTTTTGGCTGGGCGTCAATCATCGCACACTTGCCAGGCGCTATCGCTGATGCAAGATGATTACCGCATGCCGCTGTTTTAATCGCGATGACAGCACTGGTTCACCAATTTCCGCAATTACAGGTACTGGTATTCGCCAGGGCGCCACGACGTGGCCTGGTAAAAACCCGTTTGATTCCAGCGCTCGGTGCGCGGGGCGCATGTGAGCTGCACGAAAAACTGGTTTTACACACGCTGGCAATGGCTTGCAGCAGCATGTTCGCGCCAGTCAGGCTGTATTGTGACGACCCGGCACATACGGCATTGGAGTATTGGCAGAAACTTCATGGGGCGCTTACTGTGCACCGGCAGTGCACCGGTGACCTGGGCGAAAAAATGCGCCACGCCTCTGCTGAGACATTTACGCAAACGGGCGCCGCGCACCTCTTGCTGATCGGCGCCGACTGCCCGTTTATCGACAGGGCCTATTTGCAATCTGCGCTGGATAATTTGCAGCGCGGTGCCGACGTTGTATTCGGCCCGGCCACTGATGGCGGCTATGTTTTACTGGGTATGTCTGCGCTGCACGCATGCCTGTTTGCGCACATCGACTGGGGTAGTGACAAGGTACTATCGCAGAGTATTGCGGCGGCCGAGGCGCGGGGATTATCGTGCGCACAGCTCGCCACCCTTACCGATATCGATCGGCCTGAAGACTTGCCGTTGCTCGCGGGGTTCAGGCTTTCAGGCTGACCCCCAAGCGGATTATGTCAAGCACTGCCAAGCGGCAGGCCGGACGACAGGGTCTTTGCCTTGCCAGCGGCATTATAGGTTTGGCCATCGCCAGCTTGCGCGCGCAGCGCATTGATAAAGCGATTGACGTTGCCTTGCAGGCTCGCTACGATTTTTTCGTTTATCCGCAATTTCCCGGCACTTTCTGCCAGCAGCGTTTCGATCTCCTGCCATCCATGCAACAACCCGATACCCGATTGCTTTTCAAGTAATGCGAGTCGGGCGCGCCAGTTTTTCGCGTCATTGGATTCGGTGGCCGGCAGCTTGGGCAGCAGTTGCTCGCGCCGTTTGTGGCGCAGCTCCATTTGTGCAGCAAGTTGAATTTTTTGCTGCGCGGTTTGCTCGAGCATTGCGTGTTCGCCGTTGTCGAGAATCGCACGCTCGCGGTCGAGCAGCTGGTTCATCGCCATCAGGTCGGCACGATCTTCTGCAAGGCTGAGCAGTAACTGCTGCGCGCGGTGTACCGGCGCCTGCGCAACAGGGGATTGGGCTGGGGGGTGTTTTGCGTTCACGACAATGCTCCACGTCTTACCGGTTGAGCAACGAGTCGGGCTTGAGGATGCGCTGGCCAGCGGGTTGCCGGCGTGGCGCAAAAAGGCTTGTGCTAGAAGTTCTGGTCGCTGCGCAGGATACTTACAGCGATACTGTTGGCGTCTACCTGGTAAGTGCCATCGGCGACTTGCTGGCGCAGCTGCGCTACGCGTGCTTCATCGACTTCGGGTTGGTCGGCCAGTGCCTGCTGCAGGCGGCCAAGATTCTGCGCCTGCGAACTGAGTTCGACCGTATCGCTTGCAACAGTGCCAGCGGTAGACGCTGCGCTGTTGCTGTTATCGCTGCGGGATTGCTCCGCAAGTTTATCCAGCGCAGCAGAATCCGTGCCGCCGTTGCGTTTGCCGGGCTGCGCAGGATTGATGCTGTTGCTATCGATAACCATCAGGCGATAACCACCAGTTTGTTGCCTTCGGACAGCGCATCGCGCCGACCACCAATTAAAACTTCCGGACTACCTTTCCTTCTTTGCCGTGTACTGCGTTGCATGATACGACGTCCTTATCCGGCCGGCAGTCCGCGAGGCGTGCCTCGATGACTAGTTTATCGGCCATTGCTCCTGAAACTTGAGTGTCGACTGCTAAATCGTTGCTGGTTGACACAAAAATTATTTAACCTATTGAAAAATAACAATTAAATACGAATCACTGCCGTTAGAGCAAGGCTTCGACTACCCCTGCGCTCTTCACCCTGGCCTTGATCACCCGCTGTGAGCGTATATTTTTTACCCGAATTTGCTGGTCGGCACTGCCGGCAGCCAGCGCGGTGCCATTCATCCTTACCTGCACAGAGCCTGCTTTGGCGAGAATGACTACCTGGTCGCCGCGCTTTACCAGCATTGGTGCTTTCAGCGCCGCCAGCTGCAGCGCGCTGCCGGCGGACACATCGCGTGTAGCCAGCATGCCCAGTGCCTGGTCAATTGCCGGCAAATAATTGCCGCCGGTTTTTTGCACCGCAACTTCCGCCAGTGCAATGTCTTCGCGCTCAATTGTTTTGCCGCGCGCTATCGGACGCGTGCTGACCACGGCCTGGGCGAATTCACGATATTGCAGTGGCACGTAAACTGCCCAGCGCTTCTGGTCCTCGCAACTGGTTTTTACCAACAGGCGGTCGCCGCGCTGGTTCTGTTGTTGTGCTTCGAATACCAGCGGTGTGGCACAGCGTGGCATAGCCAGTCTCGCGTCCATCTTGCCCTTGCCCAGTTCCACGCGCCGACCGTCCGCAACCTGCAGGTGCTCGCGCATGTGGTCGAGTGCTAGCTGCAGCAGTTCACTGGCATGCATCTGGTCGGCAAACAGCTGCGCCAGCGCGGGTGAGCTGGCGTAGCCAGGTCCAAGAAGCATCAGCAGTGCAAGGGCCCGACAATTTTTTGCCGCTTTCCGGGTAAATCGACTCATACCTGAATTGCGAGCAATAACTATGCCCATCCGTAAAGCAGGTGCTTCTGGTCACGGTGCCGGGCCGCGGCCACGCCATCGGCTTGGTTGGCGCTGTGCATGTGAAGGCGCAAGGCCAGAAATCTGTTGCCGCCGGCAGGAAGCCGCTTGCCGCAAGCGCCTCGCATTGCCGGTTTGTTTGTGCCAAAAAACGCATAAGTTATTGATAACGATGTAATTCACTTAGCTGGCACGCTGGTTGCAGCACCATGGGTGCAATAGATTTCCGTGTGGCCACAGTACACAGCGGCGAAGGCGAACAATACACAATGACAGCCATCAGTTTTTCCAACGCACTCGGTGTGCACGAATACGCGCTGAACCTGCGTGTGGCGCGAGCCGAGGTATTGGCCAACAACCTGGCGAATGTCGATACACCGGGGTTCAAGGCGCGCGATATCGATTTTCGCGCCATGTTGCGCAGTGCCAAAGCAAATGGTGACGTCGCAAACCTGGAGAGAACCCACGAAGCGCACCTGTCGGTGGATGGCCTGCGGCAAAACCAGCCGGATGATATGCCGATGCTGTACCGCAGCCCACTGCAAACCGGCATTGATGGCAACACTGTGGATGCGCAGTACGAATCTGCAGCGTTTGCGAAGAACGCAATGGATTTTTCGGCGAGTTTTCGCCTGCTCAACAGCAGGCTTAATTCGATAAGCAAGGCACTTGGCAGTAATCGCTAGTTTCCCCGTTAACCGGAGTAAGTGATCGATGAGTCTTGGTAGCGTATTTGATATAGCCGGTATGGGCATGGGCGTGCAGACCGTGCGCCTCAATACCATAGCCAGCAACATCGCCAATGCAGAAACAGTTGCCGGCTCTGCCGAAGCAGCTTACCGCGCGCTGCACCCGGTATTCGTGGCGCGACCCCCTGCTAACAACATCGCTAACAAACTCGTTAATAACAGCGATACGCCCGGCATTGCGTTCAAGGGCGAAGCGGATTCTGTACGCGCAAGCTTCGGTGTAATGGTGAGCGAAATCATGCGCAGCGAGCGCGCGCCGCAGCGTCGTCACGAACCCGGCCATCCTCTGGCCGACGCACAAGGCTATGTGTACGCATCGAACGTGAACCCGGTGGAGGAGATGGCCGACATGATCGCCGCTTCGCGCTCGTTCCAGCTGAACGCGGAAATGGCGAATACGGCGAAATCGATGATGCAGCGCTTGCTGACGCTTGGACAGTAATCATCGATGTGCTGATTAAGGCCGCGCAAGAACTACCGGCACCGCAAGTATTATTGATTTTGATTTTGAATTTGAATTAAACAGACACAGAAACAATTACGATTATGACTGACATCACCAATATCAACGCCAATCCACTGCTGAATAACCTCGGCATTGCAGCTGAACAGGGCAAGGAAAAATCCGACGAGCTTGGCCAGGATGCGTTCCTGCGCCTGATGATCGCGCAACTGCAAAACCAGGACCCGCTCAGCCCGCAGGAAAATGGCGAATTTATTGCCCAGCTCGCGCAGTTCAGTTCGGTTGAGGGTATTACCAACCTCGGTGCTTCGGTAAACAACCTGGTCAGTGAATTCAGGTCAAGCAGGGCGCTGGAGGCATCAGCGCTGGTGGGCACTTCGGTTGAAGTCAGCAGTAATGTTGCGCCGCTGGTCGGAGGCAGTAATTTAAACGGCTCGATAATTTTGCCCGCCAGTACCGAACAATTGCAGGTCACGGTGAGTACACCGCTTGGCGAAGTGGTGAGGGTGGAGCAGATGTCCAGCCAGCCTGCCGGTGACCTGGCTTTTGCATGGGACGGTCGCAACACGGCTGGGGAGCTGATGCCTCCCGGCAACTACCGGGTGAACGCCACTGCGATACTGGATGGAGAGAGCACCGAAGTGCCTGTGCGTCTTGCAGCAAACGTCAATAGTGTCTCCGTTGGTACCGGCGGCGCCATCACGCTTAACGTTGATGGCGTCGGCGAAGTCAATATCGATGACGTGCGTAAATTCCTGTAGCAACGTATTTCCGGTTAGTCGGTTTAACAAAATTTTCACCACAGTACTTACTTTGAGCGGTTACAGAGAGGAAGAGAACAATGACTTTTAACGCAGCACTGACCGGCCTTCGCGCCGCCAACAAGGACCTCGAGGTTTCCGGCAACAATATTGCGAACGCGAGCACGGTGGGATTCAAGGAGTCCCGTGCCGAGTTTGCCGATGTGTACGCGAGTACTGCAGCTGGCAGCGGTTCAAACGCTGTTGGTAACGGCGTGAGGGTTGCGAACATCGCCCAGCAATTTTCGCAGGGCAGTATCAGTTTCACCGACAAGCCGCTTGACCTTGCAGTGAACGGTGGTGGCTTCTTCGTGCTGAGCGATTCCGGTACCCAGACCTTTTCCCGGGCCGGACAGTTCGGCGTTGACGACCTGGGCTTCATCGTTTCCAACGGCGGGGCGCGGCTACAGGGTTTCGATGCCAACGACAGTGGTGTGGTCGCGGGTGTGCTGAACGACCTGCAGATTAGCACGGGAAATATTGACCCGCGGCAGACTTCTGCAGTGGATATTGGCTTTAACCTCAACGCCGATAGCCTGGTGCTTGCAGTGCGCGGTAACACCACGGCTTCCGATGGCACGGATATCGGGGCTTTACAGGTCGGCGCAACCAACCAGCCGAACGGATACCAGGCCGACACGATAGACATCAACGGTAACACCCTGAATATTCCTTCGGTGGCCAATCTGTCTGCCAGCTCGATTGCTGCAGAGTTGACGGCAGTTGCCGGCGTAACCGCGGCAGCGACAACGGTTGTAGATTTCACCTATACACCCGGTGGCGGCGGTACGGTAATTAGCCCTGGCGAGTTGAATATTAACGGGCGCGCGATAACCGGCACTACGGTGACTGAAGTGGCGCAGAGCATCAACTCGCAGGCCGGGCTGACCGCTTCGGTTGCCGGTGCCACGATTACAGTTACGGCTACCGATGGCGCCGACCTGGTGTTTGATGTCTCCGGCGGCGCCACAGGCCTTTCTCTGAATGTTGATGGCGGTACGATAATTACCGAAGGTACACCTGCCGAATTTCTTACCAAGGGTGGCGTTGTCAGTGTAAACCTCGACGAGGGCGTCACGTTTACGGGCGGTACCGGTGCGGTCAACAGCATTTTCTCGGCGCTGCCTGCCTTGTTCCCTTTTGAGGAAAATACCTTCGATCCCTCGGACCAGAATACCTACAACGCATCAACGTCAGCGACCATCTACGATTCTCTTGGCTCCTCGCACGTTTTGTCGATGTTCTTTGTAAAAGAGACCATCAGTGCAAACCCGCCAAATACCTGGACGCTGTACGTGCAGGTAGACGGCCGTGAGGTTGGCGACCCGGATCCGCTTGCCGCGGATCCCAGCGCGCCGACGCGTGCGTCCTACACGGTTCGGTTTAACTCTGACGGTTCGCTGGATACGGTTAATTCCGATCCGATACTGGTGTCGAACTGGACGCCGCTGGACACATCCGGTGTGCTCAACGGCTCGTTGGGCCCGGCGCCAGTCGCGAGTGGCGGTGCAATACCGGTACCTGTGCCCGCGACCAGTTCCAACTTCCAGATCGATATTGACGGTGCTACACAATTCAGCGGTGTATTTTCCGTGAATACACTCGATCAAACCGGTTTTGCAACCGGTCAGTTGTCGGGCATCGATATCAGTGACAGCGGCGCTATTTTTGCCCGCTACAGTAACGGCGAAGCGTTAGTACTGGGACAGGTAGCGTTGGCAGATTTTCCGAACCAGCAGGGCCTGACGCCGATTGGCGATACCGCCTGGGTGGAATCGTTTGAATCCGGCCCGCCAGTAATCGGTTCGCCGCTTTCGGCATCGCTCGGCGCGATCCAGTCGGGTGCGCTGGAAGAATCCAACGTGGAATTGGCCGAGGAACTGGTCAGCCTGATTATTTCGCAGCGTAATTTCCAGGCCAACGCGCGAACCATTGAAACCGCCAATGAAATTACCCAGACGATCATCAACTTGCGTTAGATAAATGAATAGCGTGCCAGCAGTAGCTTAAGGGCCATTTTTTTATGGACAGAGGACTTTTCGTTTCAATGACCGGCGCAGTGCATAACATGCACGCGCAGACCGCGCATGCGAACAACCTGGCCAACGCTGCGACGACCGGCTTTCGCGCAGACTTTGTCGATGCAGTATCGCTGGCGGTAAAAAATGGCGACGGCCTGAAGAGCCGGGTTTATGCGGTGGCACATACACCTGCGACCAATTTTGAATTCGGTTCGATGCAATCGACCGGGCGAGATCTGGATATTGCAATAAACGGTGAGGGCTGGCTGGCAGTAATTGGGCCCAATGGAGAGGAAGCCTACACGCGCGCCGGCAGTCTGCACACCGATGCTTTCGGCGCATTGCGCAACGAACGCGGCGACCAGGTACTCGGTAACGGCGGGCCAATCGCGATCCCCGAAGCAGAATCGATTGAAATCGGCAGCGATGGAACGATCTCGATCAGGGCGCTGGGCCAGGGTCCGCAAACCCTGGTTGAAGTCGACCGGCTCAAGCTGGTTGCGGCGGACAGCGGCGAGTTGAAGAAGGGGGAAGACGGCCGCTTTTATGCCGCCGGCGCCTTGCCTGCGGTAGATGCGGCGATTCGCGTGAGCAAAGGTTTTCTTGAAACCAGCAACGTGAATCCGATAAG
>JBATGO010000005.1:0-14864 GCA_049665845.1 Pseudomonadales bacterium
TGGCGCGGATCGTCGACGTACACCGGCACACCCAGGGCCTGCAGCTGGGCGAGCAGGTCACCGAATCCCTGGTAGCCTGTGGCCCAGCCGATCACCAGGTCTGGCCGGTAGGCGAGTATTGCTTCGCGGCTGAAATGACTGAAGCCCCCGATGCGCGCAATGCTTCGGGCAGCTTCGGGGTAATCGGCATAATTGACGGTCGCGACGATGCGATCGCCAAGGCCGGCACTGAACAGGTTTTCGACGATATGCGGTGCGAGCGCGACAATGCGCTGCGCGGGTTCGGCCAGGGTGATTTCGCGTCCAAGGTAGTCGCTCACCACAATTGATGCGACCGGTGTAGCAGTCTCAGCAGTTGCAACCGATGCGACTGTTGTCCGGCTAACCGCTGTTATCGCTTCGACCGGCCCTGACGAAGTCGCGGCAGTAATGGAACGCCCAGCAAACAGACCAAACAGCAAGGTACATGCGATGGCATACATCGGCAGGCGATGGGTCAACGCTCGTGCTCTCATGAAACGATCAACACCCTGCCGGTTTCGGCATGTCGCAGGATTTGCGCATCGATATCGAAAACGGTTTTTAACATGCCGGGTTGCATAAACGTCGGCACATCGCAGTCGCAACACAGGCGGCCGTCGACCAGCGCGAGCATGCGGCTGGAATAACTCGCGGCCAGGTTGATGTCGTGCATTACCTGCAGCACGGCTACATGCTGTGCTGCCAGCTCAACAATCGCTGCCGCAACCTCGCGCTGGTGACGGTAATCAAGCGCGCTCATCGGCTCGTCTAGCAGCAATAATTTTGGCGCAGCACCCGCAACGTCTTGCGTGCTGGCGCCCTCGATCTGAGCGAACACTCGCGCCAGCTGGACTCGCTGTCGTTCACCACCGGAAAGTTCCGTATAAATGCGATCCAGCAGCGCAAGCAAGTCAAAGCGCGCAGCACAGTGCTGCACGATATGCCGGTCGGCGTCGACACCACTGTCGTGCGGCGTGCGACCCAGTGCAATCACCTCGCGCACCAGGAAAGGAAAGTTGAGCGTGTTTTGCTGCGCCAGCACCGCCATGCACAGCGCACGTTTACGCGGCGACAATGCATCGATAGCGTGCCCGTTGAAACTTACACTGCCGGCAAGATTTTTACCCTGTGCAAAATCGCCAGCGATCGCGCGCAGCAATGTTGTCTTGCCGGCGCCGTTGGCGCCTACGACACTGGCAATTTCGCCGCACTGCACATTGAACGAAACCTGCGCAAGGCGTGCGCTGTCACCCAGCACCACACCGAGCTCATTGACACACAGTTGCGCAGTCACAAGCTAAAACCCGTACTGGCGCCGCTGGCGCAGCAATGAAATAAAAAACGGTGCGCCCAGCAATGCGGTGAGGATACCCACCGGCAACTCTGCCGGTGCAATCAAACTGCGTGCCAGGGCATCGGCGGCAACCAGTAACAGCGCACCGGCAATCGCGCACAGTGGTAACAGGTAGCGATGATCGGGCCCGGCCAGCAGGCGCACTACATGCGGCACCACCAGGCCGACAAAAGCCACCGCGCCGGCCAGCGCCACCGCAATGCCGGTAGCCAGCGCCACCAGCGCAACCAGTATCCACTTGAGCTTTTCGACTGCGATACCCAGGTGGCGCGCTTCGGATTCGCCAAGCAACATCAAATTAAGCGCCATGCTGTAACGCGGTAATACAAACAGCAGGAGTAACAGGCAACTGGCAGCCAAAGCCAGGCCACTGTAGCTCGCGCCTTCAAGGCCGCCCATGCGCCAGACACTGATGCGCCTGAGCATGCTGTTGTCGGCGAAAAACTCCAGCATGCTGCCGAAACTGCCGGCCAGTGCAGTCAGTGCGATACCTGCCAGCAGCATGGTCGACACCGACGTGCCGCTGGCATCGGTTGCAAGCCGGTAAACCAGCCATGCACAGGCCAGGCCACCTGCGAACGCACCAAAAGATACCAGCGGCAAACCCGGCAGCGACTCGCTGAGCGCACTGCCCAGCACGATTACAGCGCTCGCGCCCGCGATACTGCCGGCGGTGACACCAATCAGCGACGGATCGGCTAGCGGATTTCGAAACAGGCCCTGCATCACCGCGCCGCCCAGCGCCAGCAGCGCGCCGATGCAGGCGGCAAGCAGCACGCGCGGAAGGCGCAGTTGCCAGACAATAACCTGCGCAAGCTGCTCACGCGACTGGCCCTGCCATGCGGCCGGCATCGCCGGTTTTAACAGTGCGGCTTTAATGTCCGTGAAACCCAGCGAGGCCGAGCCGGTCGAAACACCCCAGAGCAGCGCCGCAAATAACAGGGCAAGACCCAGCGACGCCAGGGTGCGCGGCGCAACGCGTCGCGTGCTGCGCATTAGTAGTCGACGCCCCGCCGCGCTGCGATACCCTGTGCGTAAGCGTGCTTGATGTCTTTCACTTCCGAAACCGTGTCCATAATCTCCTGCAAGCGCGAGCCACCACCGCGCCCGGTAACCACCACACTTTGTTGCGGCGGACGCCCGGCCAGCGCATCGACAACCGCGTCTTCAGGCAGGTATTTGTAGGCGAGCATGTAGGTCAACTCATCGAGTACGACCAGGTGGTATCTGGCATCCTCAAGCATCGGTTTTGCTTTCGCCCAGGTGCGCTGTGCAGCCTCGATATCACCGCTTCGATCCTGTGTATCCCAGGTAAAGCCGGTGCCCATCTGGTAAAAATCGACCTCAGGGCATTTTTCTCGCAGGTACAGTTCTTCGCCCGACAGCTGTTCGCCCTTGATGAACTGTACCACCCCAACCTTGTAGCCGTAACCCAACGCGCGCATCACCATGCCAAATGCAGAGCTGGTTTTACCCTTGCCATCGCCGGTCAGCAAAATAGCCACGCCACGTTCGATACTTGCGGCCGCAATTCCTGCATCAACTTTTTCCTTTTGCTTTTGCATGGCTTGCTTGTGCTTCGCATTTTTGCGCTCGACTTCGTCGTTGTCACTGTTACTGTCAGCCATCGTGTAACCGCCTCACCTGCCTGTTAAAAACACTGCGGGAATACGTAAAATGCTCGATTCGACTCGGTCGGGAGCATATCATACGCCACTCACCCGCCGCGCTTGCACGCGCAGCGAGTGCAACCTCCATCGCGATCAAACCGGCCTGTCCGCCAGCTGCTGATCATTCGTACATGGGTCTTTAATGCTTACCTCTTCCCCGCCTAAGGTGCTGCCCGAACTTTTTTTCAACGACACGCGCCTGTACCGACACAGCGGCCCGCATATCGCTCACAGTGACCTGCAGGAAATCCTGCACCTGCATAACTGGCAGTTGCAGGCCGGGCAGCGCTGGGGCCTGATCGGTGGCAGCGAAAGCCAGCGCAGCGCCTTGCTCGATGTCTTGCGCGAAAAAATTACTGGCGCAAATAAAACTGCCCGCGCAACAATTAGCACCGATAGCGAAATGATAAAAAACCCGCACAGCGCGTTGCGTGTTGCAGAGATTTCCATGCTCGAGCAGGAGCGACTCATCAACGAAGAGCAGCGCCGCAACCAGACCGGCGTCGCCGACGAAGTCTATGCCGGTATCGATGTGCGCGAACTGCTGGCCGGTGTTGCTTCAGCGGCTCAATTTGCCGCGTTTGTCGAAGCGCTGGGTTTCAGCCATTGCCTGGATAAACATTTTCGCGAACTCTCCTCCGGCGAAACGCGCAGGCTGTTACTGCTTCGTGCCCTGCTCAGCGAGCCCGATGTGCTGCTGCTGCACGATCCCTACGAAGGGCTCGATAGCGCAACCCGGCCGCGCGCCGCCGCACTACTACAGGCGGCAATGCAGCAACCTGCCCTGCAGCTTGCCGTATTCGCTACTTCGCGCGCGGAGTATATGCCAGCATGCTGCACGCATATCGCAAGCATCAACAGCAATACGCTTGACTGCATTGCGCTCGATACTGGAAAAACGCTACAGCAATTTCTCGACAACTGGCTGCGCACGCAGCAACAGCCCGCTTTCGACGTGCCGCCGCTGCCCGCAGACCACCCCTATCATCGCGAGAAACTCCCGCAAAACATTGCTGCCAAACAAGCACCGCTCATTGCAATGAACAAAGTGCGTGTGCATTACGCTGGCGAAGCGAAACCCGTGCTCGACCAGTTGGACTGGACGGTGATGCACGGCCAGCACTGGCGCATCGCTGGTGCCAACGGCAGCGGCAAAACCACGCTGCTTAAACTGGTGACGGGCGATCACCCCCAGGTTTACAACAACGACATCAGTGTGTGCGGCTATCGGCGCGGAGAAGGCGAAAGTATCTGGCAGGTCAAGCGCCACATTGGTTACATGGGCGGCGAAATGCTCTGGAATCACCGCGGCACCGCGCACATGGGTAAAGCCATCGACGTAGTGATTTCGGGGCTTTACGACAGCATCGGCCTGTACACCACTCCCAACGCCGCCGACCGCAACGCCGGTGCCGCGTGGCTGGCGCTACTCGGAATCGAGCAAGGCAGGCAGCGCTTCAAACAGCTGGACATGGCCGAGCAACGCCTGGTACTGATCGCGCGCGCGATGATCAAGCGCCCAGCACTGTTGATTCTGGACGAACCGCTACAGGGGCTCGACGCAAACGATCGCCAACGCGTACTCGCCATTGTATCCACATTGCTCGAAGCCAGGGCGGTTACGCTGCTCTATGTTTCGCACCATGACGACGAGCAGGTGCAAGGCGTAGAACACACGCTTGAGCTGTAACACCAGGTCCTTTTCCAAGCCACAGTCATTGGCCGGGAAGCGCACTAGCGACTATGCCGCTGACAATCGGTTCAAGCGATTATAGTAATCGAGACCAGCAATACCGCAACTTCCCGGCTGCATTTGAATCGCATCCGCATGACAACGCTAATTGAAACCAACCCCGATTTTTGCTAGGATCCTCGCCCTTACAGATTGTCCGCAGGTATTTGGTGAGTCGCCAGGATGCGATACCAAATTTAAACGGGAAGCTGGTGCGCCAGGCATAAAAATAGCCGGGCAATACCAACACTGCCCCCGCAACGGTAATTGACTGGCCAACGGGCTTACCCAGCCCCGCTGCCTTAAACAGGTCATAAGTCCGGAACCGGCCCGCGCGATACCACATTTACCATCGCGGAGGGCGATATGGAATGTTTGTCTGGCCAATGGGCCAGCGGCGGGCTTGTTTGCCCGTCCTACCCACGTTCTTCGATTGCCAAGCGCTACGTCAAACTTGCGCTTGCTGCAAAGCTTGGCAGCTGTTTCCTGCTTTCTGTTATCCAGCGAATACCAATACCGGCAGGCACCAATTGAGCGCTGCTCTCTCGCGGCGCTATTCCGCAAATCCGTCCCGCTAATGCCCAGTTTTCGTTACGGGGCATTTGCCGAGCACGGCATGGGCCATTTATTTCGCGGGCTGCTATTGGTAGCGGCCGGGCTTATCAATGGCGACTCTTTCGCGTCAACCTTTCCCGCGTCAACCTTTTCCGCGTCAAATATTGTCGCCTCAACCGCTGCCACATTAACCTCCACCGCACCGGATACCCAGGCAAAGCACCTGCAAGAAATCATTGTCACTGGCGTAATTCCCACGGTGTTATTCGAGATGCCTCGCAGTGCATCAGTCATATCAGCCCTGGATATTGAAACCAGTGGCGCCGCCAGCGTGCCAGAATTAATCGCGCGCGAAGCGAACGTCACGCTCTCTTCGTTTACCGGAAACGATAAGTTCAGCAAACTCGATATCCGTGGTTCGGGCGACACTTCTTCAAGTAACGTGCTTTTACTGGTCGACGGGATTCGCAGCAACCTGCCCGATCTCTCGGGTGCCGATTTTTCATTGATTTCTCTACAGCAGGTAGAGCGTATCGAAGTTATTCGTGGCGCAAATACAGTGCGCTATGGCAGCGGGGCGTCACACGGGGTGATAAATATCATCACCAAAAAAATCCCGCCTGGAGTACACAGCAAATCGTCGGCGCGTTATGGCAGTTATAACCATGTCAGGTTTTCACAGGATATAGGCCTCGCCAACCAGCAACACAGCCTGTTCCTGAACGCCTCCTATTCCGATAGCGACGGCTACCGTAAACACAATGCACTGCGCAACGAGAACTATGCAGCCAGCTGGCAAACCAGGGCGGAAGACTTTTTTTCGGTGGGCCTTAGCAGTCGAGCACATCGCGATAATTTCCAGCTACCCGGCCCGCTTGCTCGCAGTGCGATTGACAATGGCAGCACTGACAGAAAAAGTGCAGATTCTGCGCGCACCACCGAAGGCAAAACGAGCGACAGAAATCAATTACTACAACTTTTTCTGCAACCCGCAGGTAACTTGTGGCTGCGCAGCAATCTTTACTATCGCGAGCGCGACAATGACTTTGTAATGTCGACCTCCGCGTCGACGCCGGCCAACTTAGCCACCACCCCCGGTAACCAGCAAGATCGAATTTATGCGCGCTCATCAGGCGGCGAGTTACTGGCGTCATGGTCGCCGAATAGATTGCCGCTCACACTGAACAGCGGGCTTGGTTATGCAGAGGATGACTACTCGAGGACGAATGGCGGAAGGGACGTTGAAGACCGGCTCAAAAACCAGGGCGATTTAGTCAACCTCTCCGGCTATATTCATGCCGAGTTACAGACAGATACCGGTTTGCGCTTAAGTGTAGGTTATCGTCGTGAATCAGCCAAAAATAAATTTCTGGAAACACAGCTGGTACAAGACGAAAGCTCTTCATCATGCACCAGCACCGATGTGGACATCGGTGCTGGAACGATTATCACAATAATCGATAACTGTGCGCTAACAGAATCAACGCGCAAACTTACGCGGGATAATTGGCGCAACGAAGCCTACGAATACGGAATAGTTTGGCAGTTGGCCAAGCAGCTGAATATCTATACCAGCTACGCGCGCACTTTTCGCAACCCCAATATTGATGAATTGGCACTGCCTCCTGACAACAACCAGCAGTTAGAACCGCAACACGCCGAACGCCTTGAAACTGGCACCAGGTTTAATGGCTCGCGCATGCATGCCAGCCTCGCACTGTTCCATTCTCGCACGGTGGATGAAATCATATTTCGAAGCGAGGGACTCACAACAATAACCAACCGGAATTTTAGCGAGCCCATCAAGCGACGAGGCATTGAACTGCAAGCCAACCTCTATCGTGACCGATTTAAACTTAATGGGAATCTAGGCTATACCCAGGCGACTACGCCAGATGATCGACGCATCCCTCTGGTTCCGCGCGTCAATGCGGCGGTCGGTTTCGAGTGGGCAACCTCTTCGTCTTCATCGCTGCATGTAAATACACAATACGTAAGCGATCGGCTGGATGGCAATAGCTTCGAGCAAAACAATTTTCAAAAATTATCGAGCCACGTCATTACCAACGCACACCTTAGATGGCTGCTAGGCGACCAAAAGCAATCTTCCACCAGTGTTTACCTCGGTAGTAACAATTTATTTAACAAAAAATATTTCAGCAGCTCGTACAGCGAACTGGCCTACCCCGCCCCGCAAAGAAGTATTTATGGAGGAATAACTGTTGCGCTTTAAACTTCCAGGCCCATTACTCGTATTTTTGTTAGCTACCAACCAGGTAGCCGCAGGCCCTTTCCCGCCGGCCGCGGGCATGCCTGGATCCGATGCGATCGCCGCAGGCGATCTAAACATTCAGGCCTGGGTCACCGCCGTTACCAGTTACAACCCTGGCAGCAACGTCGACTTGCAATTCCAGGACTCTGGCAAAGCTACCGGCCCAGCGGGAAATTCCAATGGCAACAATGAAGGCTACACCTTTGACATCGTGTCACTAGGTCGTAATGGCAGCATTACGCTGGCGTTCGATCAACCTATCGCAAACGGTGGCGGTTTTGATTTTGCTGTTTTTGAAAACAGCTTTGCGGATGGCTTTTTGGAATTGGCGTGGGTCGAAGTGTCTTCCAACGGTATCGACTTTATTCGCTTCGACGGTTACTCGTTGACGCCGGGACCAGTCGGGCCGTTTAGCGCCACCATGGATGCCACTAACCTGAACGGCCTTGCAGGAAAATATCGCGGTGGCTGGGGCACACCCTTTGACCTGGAACTTGTTAAAGATTCGCCAAACCTCGACGTAAACGCAATAACCCACCTGCGACTGGTTGATATCGTGGGTGATGGCCTTGAACTGGATAGCTTGGCCGCACCCATAGGACCCAATCCCATTTACGACCCCTACCCAACATCTGGCAGCGCCGGTTTCGACCTTGATGCCGTGGCGATTTTGAACCAGGCGCAGCCGGCAATAGAACAAAACGTACCAATACCGAATTTTTTATTGCTTATTCTAGCGGTGATGCTGGGCGCGATTGCTCGCGTACGCATGATTTCATCGACAGGAAAATAACGTATGAAAACCTGGCTCGATCGATTTAAGGGCATTGCCAACGCCCAATGAAAAGATGAGCCAGATATCCGATCAATGCAGCACACCATTATTTTTGTTACCAACCCAGGAGTAGTAAATCATGAAAAACTTATGTTGTATTTTCATCTTTATTGGCAGCACTTTGCTGTCACAGCAAAATCACGCAGCCATTGCTACCTTTGACGATTTATCACTCGCTGCCAACACCGCCTTCGACCCACAGGCTGTCAGCCAGTTTGTATCTGGTGGCCTGACCTTCGATCATGTATGGGAGTTTGGCTGCTGCTGGGGAGGTTTTTCCTATTCGAACAAAACTGATACCACTACTGCAGGCTTTGGCAATGACCGAAGTGCCATCACCGGAGACGGAGCTGGTACGGGCCAGGATAACTACGCTGTGTTTACCAACGCGTTTTCAGTAGCAACAACATTGCAGTTCAACCAAAGCACGCTGGTCAACAGTGCCGACTTTACCAATACCACTTACGCTTATCTGGCAATGGCAAATGGCGACGATGGAAACACGCCAGCTTTTGTCAAAGGCCCGTTCCAGGATGCAGACCCGCTGAATGGCATAGCCGCCGATTACTTTCGTCTCACCATCAATGGCCTGGATGGGCTGGGCAATACCATCAGCAGTACGATCCTCTCACTCGCCGAGGGCAGCAATATTCTCGATACCTGGAGCAGCGTCGATTTGAGCGTGCTCGGGACGGTGAGCGGCCTGTCGTTCGCTTTTGACAGTTCCGACCAATCCGGTGGTTTTATCAATACACCAACCTACTTTGCTATCGACAATATCAACTACCAGGCCGTACCACTGCCGGGTGCCGGTTATTTGTTTCTCTCAGGCGTGGCAGGATTGCTGCTACGAAACGCCGGCAGCATACGCTCAGCCAGGTGCTAGCTGGAAAACCACATCCTCTCTCTTCCCTGCACTGGCGGCTGTAAAAGAACTGCAGTCGCCAGTCGGGGTTGCCGGTCGCAGCCGAATTTTGAACACGGGCATGCATTTGCCCCGCCGCACAGTTAACATACCGCTCACGACATCTTATTTGCGTCCAGGTACAGCCCAATAGCTTCAACAAATGAGCAAGAGCAACGCAACCCCAACCTTATCCCACGCAATGGCAGCACAAAGCCAGGCTTTCGCACAACCCACGCCAATGATGAGCCAGTTTTTGAAAATCAAGGCGCAACACCCGCACGAACTGCTGTTCTATCGCATGGGCGATTTCTACGAACTGTTCTTCGACGACGCCAAACAAGCAGCCGCGTTGCTCGATATTACGCTCACTGCGCGTGGCAAATCCGCTGGCCAGCCCATCCCGATGGCCGGCGTGCCCTTCCACGCTGCAGAAGCCTATCTTGCCAAGTGCGTGGCGGCCGGACTTTCGGTTGCTATCTGTGAACAAATCGGTGATCCGGCTAGCAGCAAGGGCCCTGTGGAACGTCGCGTCGTGCGTGTGGTTACACCCGGTACGGTTAGCGATGAAGCGCTGCTCGATGCCAGGCACCAGCCGCTGCTGGCCGCAATTCATTGCGATGGCGACCGCTACGGGCTGGCCTGGCTGGCGATGGCCAGTGGAGAATTCAGGGTGGCCGAGGCAATCGGCGCGGCCGAATTGCAGGACATTCTTGCGCCGCTGGACATTGCCGAATTGCTTTACGCAGAAAATGCGGCTCTGCCCGAACTACTTGCTGGTATAGCTGCGCAACGTGAGCGTGCGTCGCTGGATTTTGCCCACGATTGCGCCAGTGAAACGCTCGCTGCACAATTCGATTGTCGCGACATCGACGCGCTGGGGCTCGCGCCCTACCCGCTGGCTACCTGTGCTGCCGGAGCACTTCTGCAATACGCGCAAACCACACAGGGCGGGCAGCTAACCCACCTGCGTTCGATCGGCATCGACCATCGCAGTGATTACCTGTTGATAGACGCAGCCAGTCGACGCAATCTTGAACTTGAGCACAACATGGCAGGCGGCAGGCGCAACAGCCTGCTCGGCGTCATCGATACAGCCATCACACCGATGGGCAGCCGTTTGCTGAAACAGTGGCTGGCCAGGCCGCTCGCCAGTATAGATGCGATTGAACAGCGACAGCAGGCGATCGCCGCTCTGTTGCAGGACTACCATTTTGAAACATTGCGCGAAGCACTTGCGCCGGTAAGTGATGTGGAGCGGATCCTCACACGCGTGAGCTTGCGCAGCGCACGCCCGCGCGACCTTACCAGGCTCGCCGACTCGCTCGCTGCCTTACCTTCAATCAATCGCGCACTCGCGCAGGCCAACGCTGACAACATGATTGCGCCCCTCAGCGCAGCACAGGAGTTTCCGTACCTTGTTGATCTGCTGAAACATGCGCTGAAGGAAAATCCGCCAGCTACGGTGCGCGATGGCGGCGTGCTTGCCGACGGCTACGACAGTGAGCTCGACGCGTTGCGCGCGCTGGGCAATGACGCCAGCGAGTTCCTGCTCGCCATGGAAAAAAGTGAACGCGAAAAAACCGGAATCGCCAGCCTGAAAGTCGGCTACAACCGCGTACACGGCTACTACATTGAAATAAGCCGAGGCCAGTCCGACGCGGCGCCGCAACACTACCAGCGCCGGCAAACGTTAAAAAATGCCGAGCGATTTATCACGCCGGAACTCAAGAGCTTCGAAGACAAGGCACTGAGCGCCAAAGGCAAGGCGCTCGCGCGCGAAAAAATGCTCTACGAACAACTGCTGGAGCAACTCGCAGAACAACTGGCGGCACTCGGTGCATGCAGCACAGCCACCGCGCAACACGATGCACTGGCAGCGCTGGCAGAGCGCGCCGACAAACTGCAGTGGCGCGCACCGAAAATCGAAAAACGACCCGGTATCGTAATTCGACAGGGGCGCCACCCGATCGTCGAGCAGGTCTTGCGGGAACCGTTTATTCCCAACGATGTGCAGCTGGACAAGAACACGCGCATGCTAGTGATCACAGGTCCGAACATGGGCGGCAAGTCAACCTACATGCGCCAGGTCGCGCTGCTGACAATACTTGCGCACATGGGCAGTTACGTACCAGCCGAAGCGATGACGCTGGGCCTGGTCGACCAGGTCTTTACCCGCATCGGCTCGTCTGACGACCTGGCCGGCGGTCGCTCGACTTTTATGGTGGAGATGTCCGAAACTGCCAACATCCTGCACAACGCCACCGCTAACAGCCTGGTGCTGATGGACGAAATCGGCCGCGGCACCAGCACCTTCGACGGGCTATCACTGGCCTGGTCATGTGCCGAATATCTTGCGCAGACATCGCACGCCTTCACGCTGTTTGCAACCCATTATTTTGAATTGACCGCGCTGCCGGAAACGAATAGCAGTATTGCCAATGTTCATCTCGATGCCACCGAGTTCGGCGACGATATCGTGTTCATGCACGCGGTGAAGGCCGGGCCTGCGAGCCGCAGCTACGGCATCCAGGTAGCTAAGCTGGCCGGCCTGCCGCGCGCAACGATTGACGCAGCGCGCAGCAAACTGGAACAGCTCGAGTACCGCAGCGTGGCAAGCGCCAATGCAAGCCAACCCGCATCGCCACAGCCCGACCTGTTCAGCCAGCCACATGACCAGCTAGGCAAGGCAATCGACGCACTGGACCCCGATGCATTAACGCCGCGCGACGCACTCGATGCGCTGTATCGATTAAAATCGCTGCGCGATCGCTAAGCGCCATGCAGAGAGCGCTGACGCGAAGCGCTGTAGAACGGCGCCACACGCCTATCACCAGCTGCGCTGCTTTTTTGTCGCGAATTAACGAGTGCGGGTAACTTTGCGGCGATTGTGCTGCGTGATAGAATCGCGCGCCGCGGCCAGCACGGCGCCTCGCTGCGCAGTCTGATGGGGCACCGGCCTGTCCATTACGCGTGAGCGCGTACAGTAGTCGCATGAGTGCACACAACAGTAGTCGCATGAGCACGCGAAGTAGTTAAGAGAAGCTAGAGACATTTCACTATGACGTTTATCGTTGGCGAAAACTGCATTAAATGTAAACACACCGATTGCGTAGAGGTTTGCCCGGTCGACTGTTTTTACGAAGGCCCCAACATGCTGGTAATTCATCCGGACGAGTGCATCGACTGTGCGCTGTGTGAGCCGGAATGCCCGGTCGATGCAATTTTTTCAGAAGACGAGTTGCCCGAAGACCAGCAGGATTTCCTTGAGTTGAATGCAAAGCTTGCGGAGAAGTGGCCCAATATCACCGAGATGAAACCGGCAATGGACGATGCGGAAGAATGGGATGGTGTGCCGAACAAGCGCGCAATGCTCGAAGGTGACGATGACTAGTGCTGCAACGCACCTGGAAATTGTGTGGCAAAAAAGTACGCCGACAGGGATCGCAACTGAAATTGCATGGTTAAAATGGGCGACGCAAATCAGGGACATAAAAAAAGACCCTATAAGGATCTTTTTTTATATGCACTGAAAACTGTACGACTAGCGACTGAACACTTCCTTATTTGACAATCCCTCGTTGCGCATGACTTCTTTTAAACTACGCAAGGCTTCCACCTGGATTTGACGCACACGCTCGCGCGTCAGGCCAATCTCCGCGCCAACTTGCTCGAGCGTCGCAGTCTCGTGACCACGCAGGCCGAAGCGACGCACAATAACATCGCGCTGTTTTTCCGACAGGTCATCGAGCCAGCGATTGACGCTATTGCGCAGGTTACTGTCCTGCAGAATTTCGGATGGGTCGGAAACGCGGGTGTCCGCTATCGTCTCGACAATCGTGCGGTCTGAATCGTGACCGATCGGCGCATCCAGCGAAGTAACGCGCTCGTTGAGCTTGAGCATGCGCTTCACGTCGTCGACCGGCTTTTCGAGCAGGTCGGCAATCTCTTCGGCGCTGGGTTCGTGGTCGAGCTTCTGGCTAAGTTCCCTCGCCGCGCGCAGGTAAACATTCAATTCCTTGACAACATGAATCGGTAATCGAACAGTGCGCGTCTGGTTCATGATCGCGCGTTCAATAGTCTGGCGAATCCACCACGTCGCGTAAGTAGAAAAGCGAAAACCGCGATCCGGATCGAATTTTTCCACCGCGCGAATCAGGCCGAGGTTGCCCTCTTCGATCAGGTCGAGCAGCGAGAGCCCGCGGTTGAGATAACGCCGTGAAATCTTCACCACCAGGCGCAGGTTCGATTCGATCATGCGCTTGCGGCCGGCTTCATCGCCTTTCAGCGCAAGGCGCGCGAAATGTTTTTCTTCATCGGCCGAGAGCAGCGGTGAAAAGCCAATCTCGTTGAGATACATCTGCGTCGCGTCCAGCGACTTGGGAATTTTTTCCGAGGCTTTGCGCCGCCCGTCCATCTGGCCGGCCAGTTGCTTGAATTCTTCTTCAAGACTGGATTCATCGATGAAATCGTCAGCGCCTGCTTTTGCTTTCGATTTCGATTTTGCTTTACCGGCCCTTTTATCGACTTTCAGATCGAGACCTTTTTCGGCAGCATTCATCGATCACATCCTCGTCTTGGTTGTTTTTTGTACGCGCAAAAATCACGCAGTACGCTATTGATCAGGTGTTGACGGTCCTACAAGCAAGGGCTGGTCACAAACACTGCACACAACTGCGGATGCTTAGAATAGTCCAGCACACGGCATCCTGCCTTTGCATCGCTTGCCCACCACGCATTACTTTCCATAACTTTTCGCTCCGTGCCATGTGGCTGGATGCATACTCACTGCTTACCGGGGCAGCACCGCGCCGGGATTTGCAGCATGCCAATCAACCAAGGCCGCTGCTGCGCCGCGGCAACAGCGCAAGCGGATCGATCGGTACGCCGCGCTTGCGAATTTCGAAATGCAGGTGGGCGTGCGTAGTACCCGTGCGGCCCAATTCAGCGATTTTCTGACCAGCGATAACGCGATCACCTTCACGCACAGTCAAGCGACTGTTGTGTGCATAAGCGCTCAGGTATTCGTCGCTGTGTTTTACGATCAGTAAATTTCCGTAAGCAGGCAGGCCAGAGCCCGCGTATACCACCACGCCATTGTGCGCGGCATGCACTGACTGCCCGGTGCGACCGCTGATGTCGAGACCCTTGTGCCCGTTACCACGACGAAAATTAAAACGCTCCAGCACCGAGCCCGGTGCCGGCCAACGCCAGCTCCCGGCTACCATGCGATCTGCGTTGGCAGGGCGCGCAGTTTTTTCCTGGCCGTTGTTGTGTGGCGCCGGTTTGTGCGCTGCGCTGGTGGCCGATTTACTCGCGGCCTGTGATTCGCGCGCGCTGACCTGTCTGCGCTGCGCCAATGCGGAATGCACGTCTAGCCGCAAGACCTGGCCACGATAAATACGGGCATTGCTATTCAGCCCGTTGGCGGCGGCAAGCCGATTGGCGTCGAGATTGTAGCGCCAGGCTATTGCGTAGAGCGTCTCGCCCTCGCTGACCCAGTGCGTATTGATTTTTTCGG
>JBATGO010000006.1:0-7160 GCA_049665845.1 Pseudomonadales bacterium
CACCCTGACAGCATCGTTCGAGCGGTCGCCAACATCTTCATCCGACTCGGCTGAAGATTTCACATAAGTGCCAATGCCGCCATTCCAGATAAGATCGATCTTTGCACGCAGAATCGCCTTCAGTAAATCGTTCGGCGTCAGCGACGCAGCCTGTATACCAAAACACTCTTTCATTTCTGCAGTGATATGAATAGATTTTGCGGTTCGCAGAAAAATACCGCCTCCTTTGGAAATAAGCTGCTTGTTGTACTCCGACCAGCCGGATTGCTCAGCAGTAAAAAGGCGCTGTCGTTCTGTAAAACTTTTTTCCGGATCCGGATTTGGGTCAACAAAAATATGCAGGTGATTAAACGCAGCAAGTAACTTGATATGCCCTGAGAGCAACATCCCGTTGCCAAAAACATCCCCGCCCATATCCCCGATACCTACCACAGTAAAATCAGTGTTCTGGACATCAATTCCACGCTCGCGAAAATGGCGCTGTACAGATATCCAGGCTCCCCTCGCGGTTATGCCCATGCCCTTATGATCGTATCCACGGCTGCCGCCTGAAGCGAAAGCGTCTCCTAACCAAAATTTATAATCAGCCGCGATATTATTTGATGTGTCTGAAAAACTAGCCGTGCCTTTATCCGCCGCGACAACAAGATATGTATCATCCTCGTCGTAACGCAAAACATTAACTGGAGGAGCCGGTTTATCGAGCAATAAATTATCTGTGATATCGAGCAAGCCGCTAATAAATACTTTATAGCTGCTAATGCCTTCTTCAAGAAAATCACGGCGATTGACAATGGAGCCCGCTCGCCTGGCGACAAAGCCACCCTTTGCACCAACCGGTACTATTACTGCATTTTTGACTTGCTGTGCTTTCACAAGTCCCAGGACTTCGGTACGGTAATCTTCAACCCGGTCCGACCAACGCAAGCCCCCGCGCGCAACCTTTCCTGCGCGAAGATGTACACCTTCTACCTGCTCTGAGAAAACGAAGATCTCGAACATAGGCACTGGCTGAGGGACAGCAGGTATCATTGCCGGCGCGATCTTGAAAGACATATACTCTTTAGGCAATCCCCGCTCATCAAGCTGAAAATAGTTGGTTCGCAAAAGGGCCTTACACAACTCAAGGTACCGTCTTAACACAAGGTCTTCAGACAGGCCTGCGATATTTTCGAGTAAACCCAGGCATGTTTGCTCAATTTTTTGCAATCGTCCTGCGCGCGCTCCGTTTGACAGATTAAGCTCCGGGTCAAATTTTGTTTTAAAGTACTCAACTATCAATTTTGCGTAAGCAATATTGTTCAGGAAGGTTTCTGTGATAAAGTCACGACTGAGGCCAAGCTTTATCTGCTTGAGATAATGTGCGCATGCCCGAAACAGCATAACCTCCCGCCAGCCTGCTCCAGCTGCCAATACCAGTTTGTTAAAACAGTCATTCCCTGCAATACCACACCAAACCTGCGTGAATGCCGTGGTGAAACGCTCACCACCCTCAGCCGCATCAATCACCGCGTCACGGTCGTAGATAACCTGGAAGTCGTGCTTCCAGAAAATAGATTTATCCCGACCTCTAATCCTGTAGGGGTGCTCTCCGGTAACATGTAAACCCATATTCTCCATAATCGGGATTACATCAGATAGTGGAATAGGCGAATTTGCGTGATACAACGCCAGGTTTGTAGTGCTGGAGTCCCAGTCGGTAACTTGATAGAGATGCATTGCCAGCGACTTATCATCCTCGATACATTCCAAACGGGCTATATCCGCAACTGCTGTATCGACACTGAAGTTTTCACGGTAATCGGACGGAAAACCCTCCCTGAACATTCCCGCAAGCGCCAGGCCCTTTTGCTCGCCGTACTTTACGATCAGGCTCTCTGCTAACGCATCCTGCCACGATCGCGCAATTTGTCCGATTTCGCGCTCCAGCAGTTCGATATCATAGTCGAGCGCTTTGTCAGGGTCTGTGCGCAGCGTGAAGCGCGTCCTGACCAGAACAGATTCGCCAAAATAGGTATTGAATTCAACATTCAGCGCACTAAAAGTGTTGCACAGAAAGCCTTGTATTTTTTTTCTAAGATCGGTGTTGTACGCCTCCCGCGGCAGGTAGACAAAGCAGGTTATGAACTTGCCATAGTGATCCCTGCGTACAAAAAGCTTTACCTGGTGTCTCTCCTTGATCTGCGAAATACGGGAAGCCATAGCGTACAACTCGTCAGTATCAGTCTGAAATAACTCATCTCGAGGGTAAGTTTCCAATATGCGCGCAAGCTCCTTGCCCTCATGAGATAAGGGATGCAATCCAGATCTGCGCATTATCTGCTGAGCTTTAAGACGTAAAACCGGAATTTCACGGATGCGCTCGGTATACACAGGCAGCGTGTACAATCCCAAGAACCCCCGCTCGCCGATCACTTCTCCCTTCTTGTTAAATCGCCTGAAAGCGACATAATCGGGATAAACCGGTCGGTGCACTGTCGACAATGTGCCTGATTTTGCGAAGCTGAGTAGCTGTGGCCTAAGCACAAATTGTTGCGCCTGTGGATCAAGCGATTCGAGACATTTACTATGTTGCGATTTCTGCTTGCGCTTAACAATGCCGAGTGAACACTCAGGCAAGGCGGCTATATGCGTTCGCTTCTGTTTTTTGCTGAGCTCGTACTCTTTGTAGCCCAGAAAAGTAAAATTATGGTCCAGCAACCATTGCAGGAATGCTATCCCTTCTTTTACTTCCTCGACGGGTACCTGCGGAGGTGTTAACTCCAACTCCTTGATAATGTCCATTGCCCTGGCTTTCATGCTGACAAAGTCGTCGACCACCAGTTGCAGGTCTTTGAGTACGTCGATAAGCCGGTTCTCAAGCGGATTTTCTTCGTTCTCTACAATCGCCTGCCTGTCTATTTCGAAATATAAAATTGCCTCCAGTGCCTGCGCTTCGAAAATACCGTCAGCCACATCGTCAAAATCTCGCCTGACCCTCTTTATTAGTTTCCCTCTTGAGTCCCGCGAAGCTATCTGCACAACGTTTTGTACCGCGTGTACGCCAATTTCGTTTCGGCTGAATTCCATGCGCACTGAGTCTGACAAAAACGGCATGTCTTTCTGAAGCACCATCACGATAGTGTGCCCCGCCTGCCAATTGCTGCTTTCCACGTCAGGGTTGACGATCGCAATTTTTGGCGCCTTGCCATCATATGACTGGATGAACTTCCAGGCCTGAAGTGTTTGCGATACCAGCTCTTCGAGTGCACGCTCACGCAAATCATCGACGGGGACGTTGAGATAGAAATCATCAACGAAATCTATGAGCGCAGGGATTTGTTGCTTCGCAATACTCTTGCTGAGCTTGCCAGAAAGTTCATTGAGAATGCGATTTTTTGCTTCGGTACCGGACGTTTTCATACTTATCACCAGCGTTATTGCACCGCAAGGTAATGCTGAAGAGGGCAACACCAGCACTCGACCCAGCGCGCCGAAGCAATCATACTATTGATGCACCCCTTATCTCCGGAAACGTTCTGGCATATCGTCTGGACATAGCGCCGCGGCCCTGCGAACCCCGGCAGCTACAACATTGCACTATATGACCAGTAACATCATAACCAGTAACATCGCGAGAAAAAGCACCAGGCCCATCCCGACTATATAACCAGTAATGTCGCGAGAAAAAGCACCAGGCCCATCCCGACTATATAACCAGTAATGTCGCGAGAAAAAGCATCAGGCCCATCCCGACTATGTCAGTGAATGTAGTGAGAAAAATGCTGCTTGCGGATGCCGGGTCGAAACCAAAACGCCGGAGAGTCACTGGCACCAGTACCCCGAAAATACCACTGCAAACACAGGCAGCGGTCATTGCAAGCAGTATGACAACTGCCAATAAATGAGGCGAGGCCGAACCTGTAGAGGTCGCGTAGAACCACATCGCAGCCGCGGCAATCAGGCCAACAAAAAAACCATTCATCGCTCCAAGCATCATTTCTTTGCGAATAAGCCGGCCAACCGAATATTCCTTGATCTCACCAAGAGTCATTCCACGCAAGGTAATCGCCAGGGCCTGGCAGCCCGTATTACCGCTTTGGCCAGCGAGCACAGGCAGAAATACCGCAAGCGCCACTATCGCGGCAATAGTGTCTTCGAAATAGGCGACTACGAATGCAGCAAGAAAAGCTGTAAATAAATTAAACTGTAACCAACCGTGCCGCATCCGAAATGAAGTAAGTAGCGGTGTGCCAATTCGCTCATCCTTGTCAAGGCCAACAACAGAACCGGTTTGCGCGCTGATTTCGGTAGCCATGCATTCGAACAGTTTCCAGCCGTATACCATGCCGACAAGTTTTCCCGCACTATCGATGACCGGGTAAAGCCTGTGTCGCAACTTGAGCGCTCGCTTCACTGCATCGGAAACCAGCGTGTCAGGAGCAAATGCATCGGGTGACGCTTTCATAATGTCGCTCAGCACCTGGCCAGGTTTAGCCAGCAGCAGATCCCTCATCGCGACAACACCGGTGAGGTTTTTTTCCTTATCAACCACATAAAGGTATGTGACGCTACTCGAGGGCTCAACGTGTACAAGGTAGTCCAAAGCGCCGGCTACCGTTGTATCGGGCGTGAGCATCGCCATTGGCGGCAGCATGATTTCCTTGACTTTGCCACTACCGATGGTTGAAACAATCGATTCAGTTTCACGCGCGGCGCGGTCGTCCGCGTTGAGCAAGTATGTCGTAACAGCGAGCAATTGATCGGCAGGCAGGATACGCAAGGTATCCTCTACAATCTGTGGGCTCTCCTGACCCAGGATTTCTGCCACTTTCGATGGCGAAAAATTCTCCTGGCCGGCAGCAAAACCGCCCCCCACATTGGCAGCATTTTGTTCAGCGCTCATAGTGAGCCCTCGATCCAATTTCCGGATAAAGCAATGACACGCTGAAATAATACGCTAGTTATGCACTGGCAAGTTAATGTAATTAATCTGCGAAAAGCTGCTGCTGAACCGCCGGCAATAGGTACCTGCAGTTCAGCAACTGGCTAAAAAGCTATTCGAATACCTGTTTCCACGCTTCTGCCCGGTGCCGGTGCGACCTCTTTGATAAAAGAAGTGTGCAAGCGCTGTTCATCGTCAGTCAGGTTTTTGCCCTGGATAAAACTTTCAAGCGTTGTACCGCCAAATGGCAGCGTATAGCCAACATAAAATCCCAGGTCCTCATAACTATCACTTTCAAGTTCCAGCGGCGCTATATCGTCCTGTTTACCCGCGCGAATATAATTGACAGAAGCGTTGACTCGCCCCCAACTGGCTTCAATACCTAAGCCATAACGCATCGGTGGCGTACGCGGAATATTGCTGTTGCCGGCTGCGTCAATTTCGGCGTCGACGAAATCGAACATTCCGTTGATACTTGCACTCCCGCGATCCCAACTGGCAACTCTGGCGCTAAACTCGAAATCGAGACCAAAATACCGCGCATCTTCCTGCACATAAGCCACCACGGGGAGTCCGTCTTCGGTTGCACCGGTTGCCTGCTGGTAAATGAAGTCAGAAAATCGTGTATAAAAGAAAGTTGCTGTTGTGTTCCACACTTCACCTTGATTGAAATGTATCGTCGCAGAAATATTTCCTGCCCGCTCACTATCCAGCGCACTATTTCCCCGCTCAAAGGTACCGGTTACAAGGTGCGGGCCGTCGGAATAAAGCTCCTCTGCTACCGGAGCGCGGGATGAAACATCCACATGCATGCCCAGCTGCCACGCTGTCGCCAATTCAATAACCGCGCCACCGGAAACTGCGTTGGTGTAGAACACCTCGTTTTTTCCCAGCGACGGATCGTGCTCCACACGATCCAGGCGTACACCGAGATCCAGGACAAGGCTATCGATAGAGCGCTTGCCAATCCAGAAAATGCCGGTATCCATCGTGTCGACAGGGGGTATGAACGACTCTTCGCCAATTGCCGAAAATTCCTTGCGCGAAAGCTGAAGGCCAAGCGCGCCCTGGCCTGTACTATTCTTATAAACCAGTTCCGAGCGCGCTTCCCATGCATCGTTGGCGAACGTGGTTGCAACCTCACCATTCGGCTCAATCTCCCTGTGTTCGTAATCGACCATACCGACCCGCAGGTTCAGGCTATCAAACCACCAAAAAGGCTGCGTTATTCCCATTTCAAAATCGTTGCGCTGCCGCTTTAGATCAAGCGTCGGAATTTCGTCGGGGTCGCCAGGCAAACCGTAAACCGCATCGATTTGCCCTGTTGAGAATCCTGCAAACCCCCAATCCCTGATAAGCGAAGCGCCAACGGCAGCAGACTGGAAATCGAAATCACTACCCGGCAGCTTGCCAACAACGCCTGGCTCTCCGTCTATCTCGCTTTGCCGCCGCGAAACCGTGGAGCCGGGTATATCGTAATCACCGCTTTCCCGGGTCACCGCATCGATATGCCATGCCACGTTCCCGCCGCCACCATTGACCTTTGTCGCGGCAGTTTTCCCGCTGCCATTGTCGTTATATCGAAGTTCGATACCGCCAGTCGTTTTATCGGGTACCTTGTTCGGTATACGCGCCGTATGGACATCGACCACGCCCCCGATAGCGCCCGAACCATACAGCAGCGTGCTGGAGCCTTTAAGCACTTCTATTCTCTCGACTATAAAAGGCTCTACCGCAACCGCATGGTCCCCACTCGACACGGATACATCCAGGGTATCAATACGATCTTCCATGACTTTTATGCGCGGCCCGCTGAGCCCGTTAATGACCGGGCGACCAACCGCGCTGGCAAACTGCGCCGAATGAATGCCGGGCTGCCTGGCAAGCGTCTCACCAATGCTTGCGGCGAGTTTGCGCGACAATGCCGTACCCTCAAGCACATCGGCAGCTTGCGATAGTCCGCCTTCAGAAAGCGGGTGCGCGAAAATCACCACCTCTTCGATCGAGCCGGTTTGTGCCACAACAGACGTGCTGGCCAGCACCAAACCAAGCCAAAAACCATGCCTTGCATGAATCATTTTATTTCTCCCAAAAAAGTTTTACAGGCACTCGCCTTTGCGCGCGCCTGTGCTAACAATTAATGCCTTAAAACTGATGCCCGAAAACAAAGACTTCAGGTTTTGGGAGGAGCTCTGGTTTGATATCCGCTACAGGCCAGGCGCGCGACGAATACTTC
>JBATGO010000007.1:0-2651 GCA_049665845.1 Pseudomonadales bacterium
AGGTGTACGACTGGACATGCTGGGGCGTGCTCCTTGAAGTTAAACGGCTGCAACAAACGATCCGGTAAAAAGACCCGAAAAAGTGCATTCAAGCCCTTTTTCTTCGCAAAAATACTGCCGTGTCGCGAGCAAGTATTCTCAGTGCCAGACCGGGTGATGTCAAACCGGTTACGCAGCACAGCGTGACTTGAATCACAGTCCCATGCTGCTAAGTCCTTGTTAATAATTACAAAGAATCCCGCCCGGGTGTTAGTAAAAGAGTATTAAATTTCTGTGAAACCGGTCGTGGCCGGCAAGTCTAGAAGCGACCGGGCATCGCGAGCGGGCGCTCGTGCAGCGCAGAATGTGTTTCCTTGAGTTCAAGGATGTGGTCAGACCAGTAACGTGCTGAATTAAACCAGGGAAAGCTTCTGGGAAAGGCCGGATCGTCCCAGCGCCTTGCCAGCCAGGCGTTGTAGTGCAACAGCCGCAGCGCGCGCAGCGGCTCAACCAGCGCCAGCTCGCGCGCATCGAACCGCGCAAAGGTCTCGTAGCCTTCGAATATGGTCCCCAGCTGGCGCTGCCGGTTTTCGATGTCACCGGACAGCAGCATCCACAGGTCCTGCATGGCCGGGCCGGTCAGCGCATCGTCGAAGTCGACAAAGTGCGGCCTGTCGTCGCGCCACAGCACATTGCCGGCGTGGCAGTCGCCGTGCAGGCTGATCGCGCGGTAGCTATCGAGCTTGCATTGCTCGAGCATGGCGAGAATATCGCGCGTCACCGCCTCGTAGGGCGTGCGTAAATCGGCAGGGATAAAATCGTGTTCCAGCAGGTAGGCAACACTGGCATGGCCGTAGCCTTCCACCGTCAGGCTGATCCGGTGTTCAAATACAAAGCTCTCTCCGGCCTGGTGAATACGTCCGATGAACTGGCCGAGCTGTTCGAGGTGATCGAAATTGTCGAGTTCGGGCGCGCGGCCGCCCTGGCGCAGATACAGCGTAAAGCGAAATCCGCCGTGCTCGTGCAAGGTCTTGTCATTGATAAGCATCGGCGGCACCACGGGTATGTCGAGGTCGAAGAGGAACTGCGTGAAGCGGTGTTCTTCGAGAATCTGCGCATCGCTCCAGCGCCCCGGCCGGTAGAATTTTGCGATCAGCGGCGCGCCCTCCTCCAGCCCAACCTGGTAGACACGATTTTCATAACTGTTGAGCGCCAGGATACGCGCGTCGGACAGAAATCCCGCACTCTCCACCGCGTCAATCACGGTGTCCGGAGTAAGTGCCTCGTAGGGGTGGGTGTTCATCGCGTTGCCTGCCCCGGGCGATTGGCCAACGCGGCGGTTTCGCTGTTGCTGTGTGCGGAAGTTTTGTCGACAGCATCGTTGTGAAATTTGTCGTGAACGTTGCTGTGGATGCTGGTACCGTTGATGCTGTTGTCGCGCCGATTATTTTGGATGCTGCCACTGTCGACGATATTGCTGCCTATTGCACCGGGTATGTTCGCGCTGCGACCCGCCAAAACTTCGGCTGTATCTTCATTGCGCGAGTCCTTGCGCGCGCGGCGGGCGCTGGCAATATGCCCGCACAGTGCCTCCACGCCGTCAAGCATGCGCAGTGTGTGACGCGACAACAGATCCCCGTGCACATGGTAGAGCTGCTCGTTCGCCACCGCACCAAGGCCCGGCCAGCGTCGCCAGCTATCCAGCGTTGCCGGCCTTAGCTCGCTGGAAGCGCTGGCGACAATAACTTCGGGGTTCTTCTGCAGTACCGCTTCAAGGCTGATGGTCGGCGCGAGAACCGCTACGTCGGCAAACACGTTGCGCCCGCCGCATACCTCGATTGCCTCGTTGACAATATGCGCACCATTCAGGGTTTGCAGTGGTTCGTGCCAGATTTCGTAAAACACCGTGACCGGTAACGCTGCTTTTTTACCGTTTGTCTCGCGCAGACCTGCCAGCCTGTCGTGCAGTTCTGACTGCAACATACTGTGCGGCGCTTCGCTACCGCCCAGGGTGGCGAAGTCGACAATCGAGCGGGCGATATCGCTAAAGTGGCGCGGATCGTCGACGTACACCGGCACACCCAGGGCCTGCAGCTGGGCGAGCAGGTCACCGAATCCCTGGTAGCCTGTGGCCCAGCCGATCACCAGGTCGGGACGATACGCGAGGATTGCCTCGCGACTGAAATGACTGAAGCCACCGATGCGCGCAATGCTTCGTGCCGCGTCCGGGTAATCGGCATAATCGACCGTAGCGATGATGCGATCGCCAAGACCGGCACTAAAAAGGTTTTCGACGATATGCGGGGCGAGCGCGACAATACGCTGCGCGGGTTTGGCCAGGGTGATTTCGCGGCCGAGGTAGTCGCTGACCACAATTGGCGCGGCCGGTGTAACAGGCATGGCTGTTTTATCAGAAGCGACGGCTGCAGCAGGCTCTGCCATTGCGTCTGCCGGCCCGGCAGCGGATGCAGAAATTATCGAGTACCCGGCAAACAAGCCAGGCAGCAGTGTGCATGCGATGACATACATTGGCGGACGACGGGTTATCGCTCGTGTTTTCATGAAACGATCAGCACCCTGCCGGTTTCGGCATGTCGCAGGATTTGCGCATCGATATCGAAAACGGTTTTTAACATGCCGGGTTGCATAAACGTCGGCACATCGCAGTCGCA
>JBATGO010000008.1:0-3369 GCA_049665845.1 Pseudomonadales bacterium
CAGGGTCGTGCTTATCGTATGGCGCTGGTTTCCCTGCGGCATCGCGAAGACGCGCTGGACGCCGTACAGGACGCGATGATGAAGCTGGTTGAAAAGTACAGTGACAAGCCGCAAGAGCAATGGGCGCCGCTGTTCTACCGGATACTGTACACCCGGATCAAGGACAGCCAGCGCAGGCGTGTGCGAGGCGGCAGGCTGTTCGGAAGTCTTTTTGGCGCTGTTGCGAGCGGCAGTGAGGATGAAATTGATGTTATTAGCCAAGTGCGCGATGCAAGCGATCCCGACCCGCTGCGACTGGCCGATGACGACAAGTTTGGTGATGCGCTCGATAGCGCATTGGGGCAGTTGCCTGAACGCCAGCGGCAGGCGTTTTTGTTGCGTGCCTGGGAAGGGCTTGATGTTGGGCAAACCGCCACTGCGATGGGCTGTGGCGAGGGAAGTGTCAAAACGCACTACTCGCGGGCAAGGCAGTCCCTGCAACGAGCGCTGGGTGATTTCGTTGCGTAGGCAGTGGCAAATCGGGATTGTTGCTGTCACGGACAGGTCGCTACAAGACGGGCAATTGTAAGAGGACAGGTTGAAAGAAGACATGTTGAAAGCAAGGCATTTAACAGGCAGGTAGATAAGTTGAGTAAAGAAAACGAAAGCACAACCAGACATGCTGCATCTGATAGCAAGGCTGCAGAGGCGCGCCTGCTGCAAAGGGTGCGCGAGCAACTCGATGCGGACGTGGCATTGCAGGACGCGTCAACGCGCTCTGCGTTAAACCGTGCGCGCACACAGGCGTTGGCGGCGGCTGGTAGCGGGGCCAGCAAAGCAGTATTTGCATCATGGCAATGGCCGGCAGGGCTTGTTGCCGCCGGGCTTGCTGCGGTTCTGCTGCTGCCTTTGCCTGTGTCAAATAAAGACGCGGGTGAATCCGCGCTAGTGCCACAGCTTGTCGATGCGCAAACTTCGGCGGGATTAATCGAAGAACTGGATAGCGATACGTTCGACGATACATCGCTCGCGCTGCTTGATTCGCTGGCGGATACGGACCTTGCGTTTTACAACGATATTGCGTTTATCGAGTGGCTGGATGAGCAGCCGGAGGTAATCGACGAAGAGCCAGGCCAGGCGCATGGCTCTATACAAGCGCAGTCGCAGCATGTTGGCTAGGGCAGCCCCGGTTTTGCGGCTGGCGCTATTTGCGTTACTGCCTGCGCTCGTCTATGCGCAGTCGAATGACGCAGAAATGTTCAGCGACGCGCTGATTGATTTTTTTCTAGCGAGCGATGAGGCCGAACTCGAAGCATTGGAATACCACGAAATGCTCGGTACGTTCGATTCGGCGCCGGACGCATCCAGCGAAAACCCAGTTACAGGGCGGGTATTGAGCGGGAAGCCAGAAGAGGCGGTTCAGCGCGGGGCAGCGGCAGAAGGTTTGACGGCGGAAGCGGAGATAGATCAATGAACAGAATATCTGCGAAGGCAGTTTTGTTGGCGTTTGCGATAGTGCTGGTTGCGGTGTGTGCGCTATGCAGCGCTGTAGCCAATGCAGAAACCGAGACTGCGGCGGATTATGGCAACAGTGCACCTGTCGGCAGCGAAAAGCAGCTGGCGTGGGATGCCCTGAATACAACGCAAAAGCGTGTACTGCATCGCGCCGAGGCGCGCTGGGATGCGCTCACTGCTGTACAGCAGCAGCGGCTGCTTACACGCGCCGACCGCTTTATA
This sequence comes from Pseudomonadales bacterium, assembly GCA_049665845.1. Taxonomy (GTDB): domain Bacteria; phylum Pseudomonadota; class Gammaproteobacteria; order Pseudomonadales; family UBA7434; genus UBA7434. The sequence continues at coordinate 1,717 of JBATGO010000008.1, forward strand.
GCCATGCCGCCTGCTCAGCGCGCAATGTTCATGCGGCACGTGAAACAGTGGCGCGACCTGCCGGCACCTGCGCGCGCACGAATGATCGAGCAGTACAAACGCTTTGCGCAGTTGCCAAAAGCCAAACAGCGCCAACTGCAAAAGCGGTTTCGCAAGTTTGAAGCGCTGCCCGAGGAGCGCAAAGCACAATTGCGTGAACGCTGGCAGCTGGAACAAAAGCATCGCATCGAGCGCGAGTTCCAGCGCAAGCATATGGGCGAAGCCGAGAAACGCCGTATGCTGGAGCGCGAGCAGCTGCGTCGCGAACAGTTGCGCCAGCGAATGCAGCAAAAGTGAAGCCATCGCCAGCATTAGAAGTTTTGCACAATGCCTGTCAACCGAAGCGTGTCTGCAGCGTTATATATCGCGTACCGCCATTAAAAAGGCGGTTAGCATTTCAATACGCGAGGTAGCAACCATGAATGCAAGCAAAACATATCAATCGATTTTAATTCCCGTGCGCAGCGCGCTGGTCATTGTCGCAGCGTCTGCGGCCCTGTTTGCCACTGCACCGGCGTTAGCCGCCGATGGCGACAGGGTTGAGCGCCGACTCGACAATGCAGGCGATCGTATTGAGCACCGACTCGATCGCAAGGGCGATATCATAGACCGCAGGCTGGATCGCAAGGGCGATCAAATTGATGCCAGGCTGGAACGCCGCGCAGACTGGGCGGAAAGCCAGGGTCGCGACAAGCTGGCCAACAAGCTCGATCGCAAGGGCGATCGCATTGACCACCGGCTTGATCGAAAGGGTGACCGCATCGATAGGCGTCTGGACAGAAAAGGCGAGCGTATCGATCGCAGGCTGGATCGCCAGGGCGCGCGCTTCAATCGCAATCACTAGTATCCGGCATCAGGCCTGCGCATACCGGACGCGTTTTTTTCTACACCAATACAGCACCACGACCGCTACCTTTCGGGGTAGCGGTTTGTTTTCTTGGTATTGCTGCTAGCCGAAAAGTTTATCAATGCCCGTAACCAGCAAACCAAGCCCGGTAATCCATATGCCGCAGGCAAGCAGGTCGTAGCGCAAATATTTCGTCGCCTGCAAGCCACTGATGCCGGTAAGCAGCGGCACAATACTTCTTACCGCGGGTACCAGACGACCGATAACGATTGCCAGCGGCCCGTAACGCAGCAGCAGTGATTCGGTTTTTGCCACGTTGTTTTTGTATTTCTGCGCGAAACGACTGTGATGAAAGCCGGGGCCAATCCAGCGGCCGATAAAGAAACCAAAGTGGTCGGCAGCCATTGCGCCGAGGAACGCCAGCGGCAGCATCTGTTGCAGCGTGGCGATGTCCTGCGTGTACAGCACGGTGCAAACGCTTAGCAGGATCGCGCCGGATATAAAAAGGCCGATGCCGGGGCAGGCTTCAAGAAAAGCAATGGCGGGCACAATAAATAGCGCGTAGTTGCGGTATGTATCCAGCCATTCAATAAATATATCGCCGATCACCAGCTTAGCCTTCAGGTTGTGTCGCTCAGTGCTGCGCGAACGTTCAGTAGTGATGATCGCAGCCAGCGCGGCATGGTTATTTACTGCTTGCGTCGATCATATCATTGGCTGAGGCGACATTAAAAAGTCGCAGCCTGGTTTGCCTGTAACAAAAAAAC
>JBATGO010000009.1:0-2062 GCA_049665845.1 Pseudomonadales bacterium
CAGTGACGTTGTGCAGGCGCACCACGCAACCAATCTGCGGGCAGTCCTGCGTGCTCGCCGTATCGAGGTCAACATCGCCCACATAGACCAGCCCGACATAATTGTGCCCCGCCTTGGCCACGCGCTGCAGCGTACCGTGCCAGCGCTCCTTGCTAACCACCACGGGCTGGATCTGCGCAGGGAAAAAAGGCCGCGTACCCACCGGAATAACGTAGAGCTTTTCGGGTAATATTTCATCGGGCAGCGCGAGATCGCCGCCCGGATCAGCCGCGTCGCTGCCTTGCAGCACTTCCATATCTGCGTCTTCTTTCATGAATTTTTCGCTGAAATACATACTCCCACCCATATTGCGCTGTGACGCGAACGCCGTGGCCCAAAGAGGTAAATGGGGGCAGTTTAAAAAATTAAAAGTTTGGCAATCAGATTAACAGCCACATCAGATTAACAGCCACAATAACAGCGCGATCAACACCGCACCCATGATATTTAATACGACCCCGGTGCGCATCATCACCACCGGGTCAATCACCCCGCTGCTGAACACGACAGCATTGGGTGCGGTGGCGACCGGCAGCATGAACGCACAGCTCGCACTCAGTGCGGCGGGTACCAACAGCAGTTCAGGCGGTATCGACGCGCCCAGTGCCGCCGCCGCAAGGATCGGCATTAACAGGCTGGTGGTCGCAGTGTTACTGGTGGTTTCGGTGAGAAAACTGACGCCCAGGCAAATCGCGAGCATCATCAGCAACACCGGCAAGTGGGTCAACAGAGAAAAACCCTCGCCGAGCTGCGTACTCAGGCCTGAAGCATTAAACGCGCGCGCGATGCAGATGCCGCCGGCAAACAGTAACAACATGCCCCAGGGAATCTGCACAGCCTGCTCCCAGTCGAGCAGGCGACTACCGCGTCCATTCGGGATAACAAACAGCAGGATCGCCCCCAGCAGCGCAACCGCCGCATCGTTTGCGGTCGGGATGCCCAGCCAGCTGCTCCAGCCACCGAAAGGATCGCTGCGTGTGATCCACAGCAACGCGGTGAGCGCGAACACGGTGAGTACGCGTCGCTCCGCAGCAGTCCACGCACCCGCTGCCGGTAATTCTATTGCTTCACCCTTGCCAAGTTTGCGCGTCAGCCACCAGATCAGCAGCGGAACAAATACCACCACCACCGGCACGCCCCAGCGCATCCAGTCGATAAAGCCAATTGTCTCGCCCGTGTTTTGCCGAAACACTTCGACCATAATGAGGTTGGGCGGCGTGCCAATAGGCGTGCCCATGCCGCCGACATTGGCAGCGTATGCGATACCCAGCATCAGTGTCATCGGCAGCGCCGCGCTGCGACTTTTTTCAATGACCGCCATTGCGATTGGCAACAACATCAACGTGGTCGCAGTATTGGATATCCACATGCTCAGCGAAGCCGCCGCCAGCATAAAACCCGCGACCAGCGCTCGTTCGCTGTGATGCCCGCCTATGCGCTGGCACACATTGACCATTGCAACTGCGAGCCTGCGGTGCGTTCCAGTGGACTCCATACCCCGCGAAAGAATAAAACCGCCCAGCAACAGGATAATCAGCGGGCTGCCGTAGGCAGCGGCGACTTCGCCGCCATCGAGCACACCGGTGAGCGGAAAGATCGCCAGCGGCAGCATCGAGGTGACCGTAATCGGTACCGGCTCGCTAACCCACCACAATACGCACCATAAGGTCACGCCCACTGTTACTGCAGCATGCGGCGGCAGCCATTGCGCTGCAAGTAAACCCGATCCCAGCGCCAGCAAGGGTGCCAGCCACAGCATGCGCGCGCGCATCTAGCGCACACCTGTGCTGTAATCGCCCACACCGTAGCCTACCGGCGCGACCAGCAGCCGCCTGCCGGTAAAAGAGCCGATATACAGCGTATCGCCCACGCGTAGCGCCGCCGTACCACCGCCAAAATATTTTCCATCGTCGCGAAACAGTTCCCGCTGCTGCAGGGTGTCGCTGTCGATCTCGACTATCGAAAAGGCCGCACCGCAGTTGTGCCCGTGCCGTCCCAGGCAGCGCGCGAAAGTAACCAGGCT
>JBATGO010000010.1:0-2269 GCA_049665845.1 Pseudomonadales bacterium
GCGCAACTTTGGTACCGGCTGTGATATACAGGCCTGCTTCAACGATGCAGCGATCGCCGAGCCCGATGCCAATGCCGGCATTGGCGCCGATCAGGCAGTTTTCGCCGACGGAAATGATTACGTTGCCGCCGCCCGAGAGCGTGCCCATGGTGGAGCTGCCGCCGCCCAGGTCCGAGCCTTCGCCGACCACTACGCCGGCCGAGATTCGCCCCTCGATCATTCCGGTTCCCAGCGTGCCGGCGTTAAAATTGACGAAGCCCTCATGCATGATGGTCGTTCCCTTGCCGATATAGGCGCCCAGCCGCACGCGCGCGGTGTGCGCGATGCGCACGCCAGCGGGTACCACGTAATCGGTCATACGCGGGAATTTATCGACGCTGTTCACTGCCAGCCATCGACCTGCAGTGCGCGCCGCGAGTTGTCGTGCAGGCAGCGCATCGATTTCAATCGGACCCTCTGAGGTCCACGCCAGATTCGGCAGGCAGGCGAATATGCCGTCAAGGTTTTGCTCGTGCGGGCGTTTCAGACGGTGCGAGAGCAGGTGCAGCTTCAGGTAGGCTTCGCCAACACTGCCCGGCGCCTTGTCGCTTTGCAAAATAACTGCAACGGCACTGCCGCTGCAGTCGACCAGGTTTGCAGCCGTAGCTGTCGCTATGGCATCACTGTGCGCCAGCGCCTTGAGTGTTTTAGTGTCGAGTTCAAGCGTTGCGTTGCCGCTGTCGTAGTCGACACCCGCGCTGCGCAGCGCCGCGATCAGTTTATCGCCCTGCACTGCATCAATATCGACCAGCGGATGAGGGAAAAAAAACTCGATAAAGTCGCCACGCTTGCCGCGAGTGGCGATGCCCATTGCAAATGCGAACATGGCTGGCATATGAAATTATCCTTACTGGTAAAATGAGATCGTGCGTTGGTAATGGGAAATTAGCCGAGCCGGTTCGGGTGTGCTGCTAGGCCTGGACCTGTGCGCACTCAGGCATTCTGCTGCAGTCGCAAAGCTGCGTACTGATGCGCGGAAAATCCGACGACTGGCTTATGGCCGGGAATTTGCAATATGGGGCGCTTGATTAACGTTGGATACAACAGCAGGGTATCGATCAGCAGGCTGCCGCGTTGCGGCAGCCCGTTTTCCAGCTCAGCTTGAATCTGTACGCGAGTAGCTTCCGGTAACTGTTTCCAGCTGGTGCTGCGCTTGTTCAGCAGCACTGCAGCGCCAATGCCATGCAGCCACTGCAACAGTAATTTGCGCGACAGGCCGTGGTTGCGAAAATCGTGTACCGCAACGTCAACGCCATTGTCATCGAGCCAGCGCTTTGCCTTGCGAACCGTATCGCAATTGTTAATGCCGTAGAGCGTTATCACGTAAATTACCTGATATTGATGATGGGCGAGCCCTGGCCGGCGCTTAGAGCATCAATTTCGCGGCGCAGATTCTACCAGTTTCGCGAGGCCGGGGCATTGGCCCGGGAATACTCCTCGCGGCGCGACATTATTCGGCTAACTGCACGAGTGAAAATGCATGAGCGAAACGACAATGGAGCAAACCGGTAAAGCGCGATTCGGCAAAGAACCCGGCGGCGCGGGCAGCCCAGCCCGGTCCAGGATTGTGCAAGCGCAGCCAGCCAGGGGCTTTGCTCCTGGCAACCGAATTGCTGGTGCGCATCGAAACGGGACAAAAACAGCAGATCAGGAAACACCTGTCGATGGCAGGCAAGCCGGTCGTGGGCGACAGGCTCTACGCTGGCGCCAGGGCCGTGAAGGGCGATGATCTGCAGTTACCGGCAGCCAGGCTGGCGCTGAAGATTCCTGCAATAGCCGTGCTGGAAGAGTTAAATATTATTCAATTACAATAGCTTATAATGATTTTGTTAAACTTTTTCTAGGTTTTAGAAAAGATCCTGTATTCGCTGTATTACTTTAATTTACGTATTCAAGTTCTGGAAACGCTGTCCTTTTTTGCGCTAGAATAGCGGGCTATCAGTTGTGGAGTGAACGCTATGCCCAAAGCAGCCAAAGCCGCTGCAAAGAAATCTGTTGTCGCCAAAAGCAAGGCCCGAAGCAAAGCTGCTTCCAAGGCCAAGCGCAAGGCCAAAAGCAAGGTGACCGGCAAAGCTAAAAGTAAGCCGGCACCGGCCAAAAAAGGCGCTGCCAGGCGGGTGTCCAAGCAGGCAACCGAGCAGGCAAACAAGCAGAAAGTCGCTGCGAAGAAAAAATCCGTCGTAAAAACCGCTTCGAGTAAAACTGCAGGCAAGCAAACATCGCCCGGGAA
>JBATGO010000011.1:0-4348 GCA_049665845.1 Pseudomonadales bacterium
CTATACGACTGGTTCCTCGACAAGCTGCCGGTGTCCCATCGTCCGCGGCAATTTGAATTTTCACGCCTGAATGTAAATTACACGGTAACCAGTAAACGCAAACTTAAATTGCTGGTCGACAGTGGCCAGGTCGCGGGCTGGGATGACCCGCGCATGCCGACCATTGCAGGTATGCGCCGACGCGGCTACGCGCCGGAATCGCTGCGCAACTTTTGTGATTCGGTGGGCGTAACCCGGGTTAATGGTGTCGTCGATATGTCACAACTGGAGTTTTCGGTGCGCGAGCACCACAATCTGCACGCGCCGCGTGCGATGGTGGTGCTGCGCCCCCTGAAAGTTGTGCTGACAAACTATGAAGCAGGCAAGCGCGAACAACTCAGCGCGCCGAACCATCCGCAAAGCCCGGACATGGGCGAACGCAACTTGCCGTTTGCCCGTGAACTCTACATTGACCGCGAGGATTTTCGTGAGTCCGCGAACAAAAAATTCAAACGCCTGGTACTGGGCAAGAAAGTGCGCCTGCGCAATGCCTACGTGATTACTGCAGACAGCGTGGTACATGATGCCAGCGGTGAAGTAATCGAAGTGCACGCAAGTTATGATCCTGCAACACTGGGCAACGACCCGCCGGATGGCATCAAACCCAAAGGCGTTATCCAGTGGGTTGCCGCTGACACTGCAGTCACAATCACGGTGCGCGAATACGACCGCTTGTTCAGCGTGGAAAACCCGGAGCGCCTCGGCAAGGACGAAACGGCTTTTATCAATGCGGTCAATACTGCATCGCTTCGCGTGCTGACGCATTGCCTGGCCGAACCTGCATTGGCCAACGCTGCGCCCGAGCAAGTATTCCAGTTCGAGCGTGAGGGCTATTTCGTCGCGGACCGCTACGAGCACCGCAGCGCTGCACCGGTCTTCAATAAAACCATCGGCCTGCGCGACAGCTTGGGCGAAGCACAGGCGAGCGAGGCTTGATGGCCAGTTCTGCTCCTGCTGCGAGCCTGCAACTCTACAATACAGCGAGCCGCAGCAAACAGGCGTTCGAGCCGCTCGACCCGCAGCATGTGCGCATGTATGTGTGTGGCCCCACGGTTTACAACCGCGTGCACATTGGCAACGCGCGCCCCGCCGTGGTCTTCGACCTGTTGTATCGCGTGCTTAAAACGCAATTTCCGCGCGTTACCTACGCGCGCAACATCACCGATATCGACGACAAGATTATCAACGCCGCGCGCGAGCAGGGGGAATCGATAGAAACCCTGAGCCAGCGCTACACAGAAGCCTATTTTGAAGACATGGCGGTGCTTAACAACCTGGTGCCCGACCTGCAGCCACGCGCAACCGAAACGATTGCGCAGATGATTGCGATGATCGAGGCCCTGCTCGGCAGGGGTCACGCCTACGAAGCCGATCGCCATGTGTTGTTCGCGGTGGAGTCGATGCCCGATTACGGCAAGCTCTCGAACCGCAGTCTCGATGACATGCTGGCCGGCGCGCGCGTTGAAATTGCTCCCTATAAAAAGTACGCCGGTGATTTCGTGCTGTGGAAACCTTCCAGCAATGTCGAACCCGGCTGGGACAGCCCCTGGGGCCGCGGCAGGCCGGGCTGGCACCTGGAGTGCTCGGCAATGATCGAGAAGCACCTCGGTGAATGCATCGATATTCACGGCGGTGGCCGCGACCTTATTTTTCCGCACCACGAAAATGAACTGGCACAAAGCCAGTGCGCACATGGCGGCAAGGCCTTTGTGAACGTATGGATGCACAACGGATATATCAATATCGATGGCGAGAAAATGTCAAAGTCGCTGGGCAACTTTCGCCTGGTGCACGATTTGTTGCAGCATTTTCATGGCGAGACATTGCGTTTTGCATTGCTCAGCGCACAGTATCGCTCGGAGTTGAATTTCAGCGCTGAATTACTCGAACAGGCGAGGGCGAGCCTCGACAGTCTTTACACCGCGCTGCAAACCTTGCCCGTCGAAAAATTGCGCGAAGCGCGCGCCCGGCCAATGTGCGCGGCTGAGTTGTTTGCCACCGCCGCCGGCGAGGCGCTGCTCGATGACCTGAACACACCGGTCGCGATTCGCGAAATGCATGCGCTGGGCCGACAACTCACGCAATCAGGCGGTCTGGGCGATAACGACTTTGCAGTGTGTCGCGAATTACTCGGTTGTGCGGACCTGCTGGGGTTGCTGCAACTGGCACCGCAACAGTGGTTCCAGTACGTGCCAGGCACTGCAGCGCTTGATACCACCAAAATCGAATCGATGATCGCCGAGCGAGAGGCAGCCAAGCTGGCAAAGGATTATGCGCGCGCTGACCGGATTCGCCAGCAGTTGCTGGAACAGGGTGTGGTGCTGGAAGACAGTCGCGAAGGCACACGCTGGCGACGCAGCTAGAACCGCTCCCGCGGCTGGCTTCGCTGTACAGCCTGGATTATCGGCGCGTGCTCCCGCGCCTTCGCGGCAGAACCGGGATCGCACCGACAGATCGTTTTATAATCGGGTTTTCTGCACCAGCTCGCGCCGTTTTTCAATCACTGCTTGCACCGGGCGCTCTGCAGCGAGATACTGGTCGCCAGCTTTCTGGCGCATCGCACTGAATTGGATTGTCAATCCGGCTGCGCCGACAGGGAGCTGACACCATTACGACAGGGCGGACGATCGCAGTGGCAGGTACTGCGGAGCGTCGAGCAGTTACAGCATTATGAAAAAGAAGACCAGTCCAATGCGGCCTGCCGTGGCCGGCGCGTCGGTGCATTCCATGCAGCATGCCGCGGCCAGGCGCGACGCCAACCTCGCAAACATCGACCTGAACGCAAAGCCGGTGTTTGCAGACCCGCGCGAGAATAACGAGCGCCGTAAACGCGATTCAGTATTTTTTTACAACGCGGACGAGCGCCGGCACCGCAACCGGCGGACGGCCTGCATGATCGATTCCGAGTGGTGGATCAGTCGCAAATACACCGAGTCGGAAGCCTAGCGTTAGCAGCGCAATTGCCTAGAACGCCGTATCCAGTAATTTGCTGACGAACGGTTTCTCGTGCAATCCATCGGACCAGGCTTGCTCCCTGATCCACTTCGGCAGGTCGGCAAGCGAGCGCACTATCGCGTCGGGGCGCACTTCGCTGGCCAGGTCCTGCTCGCGAAACTTGCCCGTTTTCACCAGTACACCCTGCATACCACAGCGCTGGGCACCATGCACATCGCTGTAGATGTCATCCCCCACCATGATCAGTTCACTCATCGGTAACGACAGCCGATCAGCCGCCTGCTGAAAGAAATCCACCGCAGGTTTGCCCATCACGACCGGCTGTTTCGCTGATGAATGTTCCAGCGCTTTAACGAAAGGCGCTACGTCAAGGCGCAACCTGCCGTCCTCTGCCTTGCAGTAACGGGTCATGCCCAACGCAACCAGGCAGGTTTTGTCGTCGCCATGCTCGAGCAGCCGGAAGGCGCGGTTGAGCTTTTGATAGTCCCACTGGTCGCCCAGGTCGCCAATAACAATCGCACGCGCACCGGCCTCCACATACTGCGGCAAGACGTTCAAGCCTTCGAAATCAGCAAGCGTGGCTCGTGGAACAAAGGCTGCGACAGGTTCACGCCCGTTCGCCCTTATCCATTCTCTCGCGGCGATCATCGGCGTCAGGATGCTTTGCAACGGAATGTCTATACCGAGGAAGCGAAGTTTTTGCCAGATCACGCGCGCTGGCACGGAGCTGATATTGGTCAGGAACAAATGAGGCAGGTGGTGCTGGTGCAAAAACGCAATCGCGTCTGCAGCACCCGGAATGGCGCGATCACCGTCGTAGACCACACCGTCGAGGTCAATCAGGAAACCATGCATGATAAATCACCTCCATGCCGATTATGCGCGCTGGCGGCAGCCTGCGTTAGTCCGGATTCTGCTTTGTACAACAGTGCTTAGCGCAGGGGGCACTAAGCAGTTGACGCTAATAAATTAGAAACCACATTAATAAACCCATATTTATGCATATTAAACAATGACATACGATGGTTTTGCACATCCAGTCTCGATTTCGCCAGTGGCCTGGCTACGACAACACCAGAAGTGGCTACCGCGACACATCCGCCTGGCGACCTGGTGCAACGCCACGAAAGAGGCATCGCGCTACATTGTCACACTGGCTTGCTTCAACTCCGAACAGGCTGCATGCACGATACTGCGAGGTTTCTTATGCACTGCGTCCCTCCACGAATTCCTCTTCACCTGGTACCGAAAACCTTTTTGCGCGAAGTGCCCGGGGATGTCTACCACAGTGAACCGGGGCTGCCGACAGGGTCTGACCAGCAGCAGGGTAAAACGATCAGGATTAGCATTGGCG
>JBATGO010000012.1:0-12680 GCA_049665845.1 Pseudomonadales bacterium
TGTTCGAGCAAGCGCGCGGCGGCATCGCCTGCCATTTCGCGCTGCGTCTTGTCACTTAGCAAGTCGAGTACGGCATCGCCCAGGTGCTGCCCGTCCTCAACGATCTGCAGTGCCCCGGCCTGCTGCAGCTGACGCGCAATATTCGAAAAATTGTGCGTATGGGGGCCGCTCAGCACCGGCAGGCGCCAACTGGCGGGCTCCAGGTAGTTGTGCCCGCCAACCGGCACCAGGCTACCGCCAACAAAGGCTATTTCCGCGCTGCCGTAAAACAGCATCAACTCGCCCAGCGTGTCTACAAGCAGCACATTACAACCGGCGCTGGCACAGCTGGCAGGAGAATCAGCGGCGCTGCGCTTTTGTATCGAGAAACCCGCAGCGGCGATCTGCCCTGCTACCTCGACAAATCGCTCGGGATGGCGCGGTACCAGCACCAGTAACGCCTGCGGATACTTTTGCAGAACGCGCTGTTGCGCGTCGAGCACTGCTTTTTCCTCGCCAGCATGCGTGCTCGCGGCAATCCATACCGGCTGCTGGCCCGCATCGGCAAAGGCCTCGCGTATTGCCAGTGCCCGCGCGTGTTGCTGCCGGTCGACCTCGACATCAAATTTGACGCTGCCGGTTACCTTTACCCTGCCGGCCTCTGCACCCAGCCCAAGCAGTCGCCCGGCGTCGTCTTCGTGCTGAGCCGCGATCGCAATGTCCGCGATGGCCGGCGCGATAAGCCAGCGCACCTTGCGGTAACCGCGCGCCGACTTTTCAGACAACCTGGCGTTGGCAAGCAAAACATCGATACCGAGCGCACGACATAACAACAGCGTTAGTGGCCAGAGTTCGGTTTCCATCACTACCAGCAAATCGGGGCGAATCCTGCGCAAAAACAACCACACGCATAACGGCCAGTCGTAAGGCGCATAGCAATGCTCGACACGCTCGCCAAAAAGTCTCTGTACCTGCGCGGAACCCGTCGGTGTCGTGGTAGTAATCGTGATCGGGCGGTTCGGGTAGCGGGCAAGCAGCGCGCGCACGGTAGACTCCGCGGCAAAAGTCTCCCCCACCGAAACCGCGTGCATCCAGATACCGCCCGCCCGCGGCGCCGGCAACGAAAAGCCGAAACGCTCCAGCATGCGGCGCCGGTATGCAGGCGCGCGGCGCGAGCGCCACAACAACCGTAGCGGTAACAATGGCAATAACAAAGTAACCAGCAGCAGATACCCTGCCAGCGCAATCGCGGTTTTAAGTGAGGTGATAATTTTCAAACGATCAGCGCTGCAGGTCAGGAACGGAGCGGCAGTATATAGTGGCCGGATCGAATACAGCCCTGCGGGCAGCGACGCGGGGCGCCAGGTCGAACACCTCGGGCTCACTCGTTGGCACGCGCAGTCAATTCATTACCAGGCGCACCAAAAAAGTGCTATTGAATGCTCAAATGCTCTTTTTTGGTGCGCAGCAACGCAGCCGGCTGCCATACCCGATTTGGCTCGCTACAAAGACAACTTTTAAAAAGAGCATATTTTTTAATGGCTTGCTGTGTTTTTTGGGGCAATTTCACCAGCGCTGCCTGAACGCCCCTTTCTGGCACAGGCTTTGCTCCCAAAAAGCTGCAACACCTGGCAGTCTCAATGGACTGCCTCGCGTTCGCGGCTTTAACCGGCAACCGCCAGGCTGCGTGGCATTCGATATGCAGTTACGTGATCCGGAGCGAGGCGAAACGGCAACAGACTGGCTCGACCCGGTGCGCTTACTATTTACAGGGCAAACGGTATAGAATCGCGCCCCGTTTTCGTGCCAATTCAGTTCCAGTTCAACTTAGATGGCACAAATGCGTGCGCGTGGCACGAAAAAGCCCGCGAACCAAAGCAACGAATACCCTGTTTTTCATTTTAGGCTTTTGATCCGGAGGATAACCATGTCAGAGAAAACTCTGAAAATGATAAAAGACAGCGAGGCGACCTGGGTCGATTTGCGCTTTACAGACACCAAGGGCAAGGAACAGCACGTTTCCATTCCTTCGAGCGAAATTCATAGTGGTTTCTTCGAAGAGGGGAAAATGTTCGATGGCTCCTCAATTGCCGGCTGGAAAGGCATTAACGAATCGGACATGATTCTAATGCCCGACGACGAGACTGCAGTGATCGACCCTTTCACCGACGAAACAACACTCAACCTGCGTTGCTCTGTCGTTGAACCCACCACTGGTGAAGGTTACGATCGCGACCCCCGCTCAGTAGCAATGCGCGCTGAAGAATATATGAAGTCGACTGGTATCGCCGATTCAGTGCTGTTCGGCCCGGAGCCCGAGTTCTTCGTTTTTGACGACGTGAAATGGCACGCTGAAATGAGCGGCGTTGGCTACGAAATCAATTCGGAAGAAGCGGCCTGGTCCAATCGCAAGACATTCGAGGACGGCAACATCGGTCACCGCCCCGGGGTAAAAGGCGGTTACTTCCCTGTGCCGCCAGTCGATTCACTGCACGACGTGCGCGCTGCAATGTGTCGCGCCATGTCGGATATGGGCCTTGTAGTTGAAGTGCACCACCACGAAGTGGGTACCGCGGGCCAGTGTGAAATCGGTGTTGGCGCCAACACGCTGACCAAGAAAGCTGACGAAGTGCAGATCCTGAAATACTGCGTACACAACGTTGCGCATGCCTACGGCAAGACCGCAACCTTTATGCCGAAACCCATCGTCGGCGATAACGGCAACGGTATGCACTGTCACCAGTCGATCTCGAAAGGCGGCGTAAACCTGATGGCGGGCGACGCCTATGGCGGCCTGTCTGAAACCGCGCTGTTCTACATTGGCGGCATCATCAAGCATGCGCGCGCAATCAACGCGTTTGCGAATGCCTCGACCAATTCATACAAGCGCCTGGTGCCCGGCTTCGAAGCGCCTGTTATGCTCGCTTATTCTGCAATGAACCGCTCGGCTTCGATTCGCATTCCATTCGTGCCCAACGCCAAAGCGCGCCGTATCGAAGTGCGCTTCCCCGACCCGACTGCCAACCCTTACCTCGCCTTCACCGCAATGTTGATGGCAGGGCTCGACGGCATCAAAAACAAGATTCACCCTGGCGATCCTGCCGATACGGACCTGTATGATCTCACCGCCGAAGAAGCGGCCGAGTTCCCAACGGTTTCCTCGAGCCTGGAGATGGCACTGGATGCGCTGGATGCCGATCGCGATTTTCTTACCGTCGGTGGCGTCATGAGCAATAGCATGATCGACGGCTACATCGCGCTTAAGCGAACCGATGTCGAAGCGATTGCGATGACCACGCATCCGCTGGAGTTCGGTATGTACTATTCGTGCTAGCCACTCGCACCAGCCTGCAGTTAAAAAACCCGCCAACCGGCGGGTTTTTTTATGCGGAACCTCGCGCCCGCGCAGCGATCCAAGGCAACTTGCCCACGGGAAATTTCTATCCATAATGTGAGGCCTGAATATACATTTGCGCGGCAAGAGGCAGTTAATCGCGCACCTCTCGCTGCAATACTGGAGTTACCCATGTACCGACAGGTTAACCATCAAGGGAAAAACCGTCTATACGGTTTTGCTGCTCTCACCATAACGCTCGCTGCAATTACTGCGTTGGCGGCACCGCCGGTTTTTGCCGAGATCTACCGCGTAATCGACGAGAATGGCAAGGTCAGCTTTACCGACAAGCCGCCACCGGGCACAGCAAGCGCAGATGCCGAGCAGGTAAGCGTTGACGAAAACGTTCAGAACACCAGTATGTCTCCCGCAGCGGTAGAACAGAAACAGCCGGAATGGCTAAAAGAAGCGATTGAAAAACGCAAGGCTGAAGAAGCTGCGCGCAAGGCAGCCGCGCCGAACGCCGCGGAAATGACTGCCTGGCGCGAATCGCTTGCCAACGCAAAACGTGCGTTGAACGATGCAAAGCGTGCCAAAGAGCGCGGTGTGATCGCTTCAGAGGGAGACTTCATTGGCAAAGCTGGCGGCGGTGTACGCCCATCCGACCAGTATTTCGAAAAATTGCGCAAGCTGGAGCAGGACGTAATCGAGGCGGAAAAACAACTCAAGTCAATCAGGCAGGCCAAACCCGGGTAGCCCTGCAACGATTGTTGCATTATCATGGTTGCAGTACCTGGCACAGGAAAAAACCACACCGCAGCAAGCTGTCCGCGTCGATAGTTACTGGCAATCGTGACAATAGATGCAGTCTATTTTTAGCGCGGAGCACGGCAGGTCCTGTCCAGGCTGGTGTATTGCGGCAGCAATCGGTTTACAATAATCATAAATGCCGCTTCAATCCAATTGCCCGGATAGTGCGTACTGGATAGCGTGTAAAGGGCCAATAGCAGGCGGCCCTGGGTAAACATGCGGATAAAGTTTTTCGAGTAGCACTTTTTCCCCGCAACAGCTTCTGCGTTAGATTTTTTACGCAGCACTTATCAAGCGAGGTGTATCGCGCAGCAATCACCAAGTAACATTTAACGAACACCTAAGTAACAGTTACGCATTAAAGGCAAACAGTTCAAGTACAACATTACGCCCCGGAGACCGATATCATGGCATTGAAAGGCAGCAAAACCGAAAACAATCTGAAAGAGGCATTCGCAGGCGAGTCTCAGGCCAACCGCCGCTACCTGTATTTTGCCAACATGGCCGATATTGAGGGCTCTCCCGAAGTCGCAAACGTTTTCCGCAACACTGCAGAAGGCGAGACCGGTCATGCGCACGGCCACATGGATCACCTGATTTCCGGTGGTTGCGGGGAACCGGGTACTGGCATGCCAGCCGGCGATTCCGGCGAAGCGCTCGCCGCTGCTATAGCCGGTGAAACGCACGAATACACCGATATGTACCCCGGCATGGCAAAAACTGCGCGCGCGGAAGGCTTCGACGAAATAGCCGACTGGTTCGAAACGCTGGCCAAAGCCGAGCGCAGCCATGCCAACAAGTTCAGTAAAACACTCGAAGCCTACAAGGCTGACGCCTGATTCGGCTTCCTTGCAGGCAATAATATTTCTGCGCCGGTAGCGATCGTTAGAGTGGAAGATCGCCTGCAAAGTTAAATGATAAAAACGCCGGCGACGCCCGGCGTTTTTATTGTGATTAAAAAAACTTTACGCCTTTAAAGCATGCCTCCGCTAACTAACGAAGATATTCTTTATGCAATCAGAGTCACCACATAAAAACAACGCACGGCGCGAAGGCAACCTGGAAGCACCGACCAGGCATCCCGTCGACTGGCGCTCCGACGAGTTCTACAGTCGCGATGCGCTAAATGCAGAACTCGAAAGGGTTTTCGATATCTGCCATGGCTGCAGGCGTTGTGTAAGCCTGTGTGAAGCGTTTCCCACGCTGTTTGACCTGGTCGATGAAAGCGACACCTTTGAAGTCGATGGCGTGGCCAAAGACGATTACGGCAAAGTCGTAGAGCAATGCTATCTCTGCGATATGTGCTACATGGCCAAATGCCCCTATGTGCCGCCGCACGACTGGAATGTTGATTTTCCGCACCTGATGTTGCGCGCCAAGGCTGTGGAGCATCGCGAGGGAAAACGTAAAAGCGATTTGCTTACCAGCACCGATACGCTGGGCAGGTTAGCGGGCATACCGCTGGTTACGGAAACTATCAATGCAGTTAACCACTGGAAACCGGCACGCAGGATGATGGAAAAGGTTATCGATGTTGATGCCGATGCCGTGCTGCCACCGTTGGCGCGCAAAAAATTTCGCAGTGGAATAAAATCTGCCAGTAATGGCATCGTGAGTCTGCCGGTAAACGACGGGCAGCGCACGCCAGGTAAGGTCGCGCTATTTGCCAGCTGCTACGTAAATTTCAATGAACCCGGTATCGGTCACGACTTCATTGCTGTCTTGGAGCACAACGATATTCCATGGAGCATTGCAGAGAAAGAAGTCTGCTGCGGTATGCCCAAACTCGAGCAGGGCGACCTCGAGGCGGTAGAATCGCTGATGCGCATTAATATTCCGAACCTGCTCAAACTTGCGCACGACGGTTTCGCCCTCACTTCGCTGGTGCCGAGCTGTACGCTGATGTTCAAGCAGGAACTGCCGTTGCTATTCCCCGAAAACGAGGATGTGCAAGCCGTTGCGAAAGCATTCTGGGATCCTTTCAATTACCTCGTTAACCGCGATAAGGACGGTTTGCTCAAGCGTGATTTCAAGCACGAGCTCGGCAGCGTTGCCTACCATGCGCCCTGCCACGGGCGCGTACAAAATATCGGCAAAAAAACCGAGGAATTCCTGCGTTCCATTCCAGGCAGCGAGGTTGCAACAACCGAACGCTGCAGTGGCCATGCCGGCACCTACGGCGTGCGGCGCGGGCTGCATGAAAAATCCATGAAAATAGGCAAACCGGTGTTCAAGAAGATGTACGACGCCAAGGCCGACTACATCAGTAGCGACTGCCCGCTGGGCGCCCTGCACATCGTGCAGGGTATAGAAAAATTTCACGGCGAACACAGCCGCCAGGCACATCCCATTAGCCTGGTGCGCCACGCTTACGGAGTCTGACCATGCCAGTTATCACCCCTGATTCACTGCTCAGCCTTGAGGAGTACACCAAACGCCGCCCCGAATTGCGCAAAGCAGCGATGCAAAAGAAAAAGTTGCGCCAGGTTTTCCTTGGCGATAACGTGATGCTCCAGTTTGAAAACGAGGATACTATTCGCTACCAGATCCAGGAAATGCTGCGTGTTGAAAAAACCTTTGAACAGCAAGGCATCATGGACGAGCTCGACGCCTACAATCCGCTTGTGCCCGACGGTCACAACTGGAAAGCGACCATGATGATCGAGTTCCCTGACGTGGAGGAGCGGCGCAAGAAGCTGGTTGAACTGAAAGGGCTGGAACGTAAGACCTATCTGCAGGTCGGTGAATTGGCAAAGAGTTATGCCATCGCGGACGAAGACTTGCCACGCGAGACCGAGGAAAAAACCAGTGCCGTACATTTCATGCGCTTTGAGCTGAACCGGGAAATGATCCGTGCCGTGAAAGAAGGCGCGCCGATCGCCGCGGGCGTGGACCATCCTGCCTACAAAGTACATATTGCAGAAATTGCGCCGGAAACACAGGCTAGCCTTGCCGACGATTTGCAGCTTTCGTAAAGCTGTTGCCCGTTACGGTGCTGACAGCAGCAGTAAATTATTTTTCTGGTCCAGCCTGAAGGTAAAATTGCGCAGGAAATTCATGCCCAGCAGTCCGGCTCCGGTACTTTTGTCCTCAAGCTCCAGTACAACGAATTCCATATTCGGCACGCTGTAATCACCGATTGAAAAACTCTCCACACGGTAAATAGGTGCCTGCACTTTGCCGCCAGCTGTATTGATCGTCGCGTCCCGAACGAACACTGGCGCGGGCGATACACGCGCAGTGCGCAAAGCCGACGGGGAAATAACCGAAAGGGTTGCGCCGGTGTCGATCATCAATGCTACGGTATCGCTACCGTTAATCTTGCCATCAACCAGGTAATGAGACCCCAGGCTGCGCAACGGCACTGCCTCATCGGCCAGGTCCATGCGTTCAATTTCTTCGAGCATCTGGCGAGCTTTGCCGCCGTAGTATTCATCGTATAAAACACTGCGCAAGCTGTTTCTTGCGCTTGCGAAACGCTTTTCTTCAACAAGAGCACGCGCGTATACAAAAATCCAGGGCGGATGCATGGGTTCGTGCCACAACAGTCGCTCGGCCAGGCGTATCAACGGTGGCCAGGCCTGTGCCTCGCTAAGCTGTGCCACTTCATGCTTGACCAGTCGCTGGATATCGGCAGCGAGCACACCCTGTAAATGCTGTGGCGATTCATTGAGGAGTTCGTAGTAGCGGTCGATCGCCTCCAGCACGTTGGCGGTCGCCGCAAGACGCTCAGCTGCCAGCCTGCGGTACTCAAATTCGTTCGGATCGCTGTCCAGTGCAGCATCAACAAAATCCCGCACGCGCCTGTCTCCAGGCGCAAGTTGCAACCACTCTCGCACGCGCGCGAGCCAGCCCTGCTCGATGCGGGCTGCCTGCTCGGGCGATTGACCTGCCAACCAGCCGAGGCCATCAAAGGCATCGGCAAAATCACCCGACTCAAAAAGCAGGTTCAGGTCGGCAGAATCGATGGCCAGGCCCGCAGAGCGTCGCGCAATCGCTGCGGCACCGATGCCCTGGGAGGTCTGCTGGCTGGCTCCGCCGGCATTGGCGGCTACCTTCACGTCATTGGCCAGATCGTACCCGCGCCCCTGCCACCAGTAGACATTCAGTGCCAGCGATACCAATAACAGCAGTATTAACGCCAGGGAATACCTGCTCATTGTGCGCTTCCGGCTATCCAATCATGGAGAAAATGCACCATAATGGTGCTGTTAACCAAATCCTGCGAGCGCATAACGGCGCATCGCGGGCAAGCAACTGCTCGGGTTGTTTTTCTACCTCGAATGAATTTCTTTATGTTATTGATTTAAAACACCTTTATATTTATCTGCCATAAATTTTGTCTTAACTCAAAAAGCGAGAACATTTTTTGCATAGGCAACAACAATGATCGCAGAACAACTACATACCCGGCTGCTGGAGAACATGAGCACTGCTGTGCTGCTGCTCGACAACAAGCTGAGACTGAGCCATATCAATGCAGCAGCCGAGGGGCTCCTGGGACTTAGCGGTGCGCGTCATCTGCGGCACCGGATCGACGAGTTGCTGCTCGACGCCGAGTCGACCGAACGGATTTTGCAGGAAACGCTGCGCAGCCGACAGCCCCATACACAGCGCGAAGCGGTGCTCAAGACCCTGCACGGCAGCGATATCGTCAAGATCACGGTGGATTACACCGCTACGCCAATTGATGACATCCCCGGCAGCGCATTGATCCTTGAAATACAGCCCATCGACCGGCTTTTGCGGATCAATCGCGAAGCAACGCTCTTTTCCTCGCAGGAATCGAGCAACGCATTGCTCAAAGGCCTGGCCCACGAAATCAAGAACCCGCTCGGTGGTTTGCGCGGCGCTGCGCAATTGCTCGCGCACGAATTTAATGATGCGTCGATCAGCGAGTACACGGACATCATCATCAAGGAAGCGGACCGACTTCGCAACCTCGTCGATCGTATGTTGGGCCCTCACGAGCCGGTCGAATTCCGCGAGGTCAATATCCACGAAGTGCTGGAACGCGTCACCCAGTTGATAGAAGCGGAGGTCGGTAGCGAAATTCATATTCGACGCGATTACGATCCAAGTATTCCGCTACTGCATGCAGACAGTGAAAAGCTGATCCAGGCAGTCCTGAATATAGCACGCAACGCAGTACGGGCACTGACCGAGCAGGGACACAATGAACTGTATGCAGCACAAGGCAGGTTGCTGGGCTTCAGTTCGCGAATCCTCCGCCATTTCACCATAGGCAGGCAGCGCCACGCACTGGTTTGCCGGCTTGATGTATGCGACAACGGTCCGGGTATTCCTGACGACCTGCTGGACAAAATTTTTGTGCCAATGGTCAGCGGCCACGCCGAAAGTTCCGGCCTTGGGCTGGCAATTTCGCAGTCGATTATCAACCTGCACCATGGCCTGATCAACTGCTCGAGCGAGGCGGGAGAGACATGTTTTTCCGTGTATCTTCCGCTGCCGGATAATTGAGGCGAATAAACACATATTTTTGTGCAGGCATTATTGCAAGCACACGATACCAGGCAATTATTTTATGGAGGCTGATTAATGCAAGCGGCAAACAACGTATGGGTAGTCGACGATGACAAGTCGATACGCTGGGTGCTCGAGAAGGCACTGACACGCTCGGGTATTGACGTCGATGTATTCGGAGATGGTGAATCGTTATTGAAAAAACTCGATTCGTGCACGCCCGATGTAGTGATTAGTGATATCAGGATGCCCGGCATTGACGGTCTTGCCATGCTCGAAAAAATTCTCTCGCGCCATCCCAAGCTACCGGTCATCATTACCACCGCACATGCAGACCTGGACAACGCGGTTTCTTCTTACCAGAGTGGCGCGTTCGAATATCTGCCCAAACCATTTGATATAGACGATGCGGTCGCGATGACCCGGCGCGCGCTGGCCGTTGCAACCGAAAACCTTGCCGGGTTCGAAGGCAGCGACAACAACGTCAATACCGAAATGATCGGGCGCGCCCCTGCGATGCAGGAAGTCTTTCGCGCGATCGGAAGGCTGTCGCATTCGAATATCAATGTTTTGATCAACGGCGAGTCCGGCACTGGTAAAGAACTCGTCGCAAAGGCGCTGCACAAGCACAGTCCACGCAGGGATCAACCGTTTATCGCGCTGAACATGGCCGCGATTCCCCGCGACCTTGTAGAGTCGGAGTTATTCGGTCACGAAAAGGGCGCGTTTACGGGTGCGGGGCAGCAGCGCGTGGGTCGCTTTGAGCAAGCCAGCAACGGCACACTGTTTCTAGACGAAATCGGCGACATGCCCGCAGACATCCAGACGCGGCTGTTGCGCGTACTCGCCGATGGAGAATTTTACCGGGTGGGCGGGCATACTCCCGTAAAAGTCGATGTCCGCGTGATCGCTGCGACCCACCAGGACCTTGAAGACCTGGTACGCAAAAACCTGTTTCGCGACGACCTTTTTCACCGACTGAATGTAATCAGGTTGCAATTGCCAACCCTGGCCGACCGCAGTGAAGATATCCCCCAACTCGCCGCACATTTTTTGCAGCAGTGCGGCAAGGAACTCGGCGTTGAAACCAAGGTGTTAAGCGCGGAAGTCGTCGAATATTTCTGCGCGTTGCCCTGGCCGGGTAACGTAAGGCAGCTGGAAAATGTTTGTCGCTGGCTCACGGTGATGGCTGCGGGCACGGAAATCAGGCTTGATGCATTACCACCACAATTGCGCGATGAAAGCCGGAGACAGCGCAGCAGCGCAAATATTGCGTGGCATGAAATTCTGCAGGAGTGGGCCAGGGGCGAATTGCAAAACGGCGAGCAACGCATACTCGACGCGGCCGTACCAATGTTCGAAAAAACCATGATCAACGCAGCGCTGCAACAGACCCGCGGCAGGAAAAAAGAGGCCTCACTGCTATTGGGCTGGGGTAGAAACACACTGACCCGTAAAATGAAAGAACTTGACATGCAATCACGGGAAGAGCCCGGCAATGACTAGCGCCTCACCCTGAAGCGAGACTGCGCAAAAAAGCTTCCAGAGCAGCACGTTCCTCGCTATCGAGATCGATAGGGTTAAGCTCGGAAAGTGGGTTCTCGCCTGCGGTATTGGCGGCATCGTTATAGTGTTGCAAAACCTCCGCAAGACTGGCGTAACGCCCGTCATGAAAGTATGGCGCAGTAGCGGCAATATTACGCAACGAAGGTGTTTTATAGGCACCCTGCATTGATTCATCAATCTGCCGGTTGAGGAATTTCAGGTGTGTACATCCATCTGGCGGTGCATCGCTAAATTTTCCCTGGCAGTTAAATTCATCCATCAATACAGCCTGCACGCCAAGCAAACGACCAAAATCAAGGTTTTCTCCCTCAAGGTTGCCGCTGCCAATATTGTGAAACTCGAAGTTGGTAAACAACGGGCCGTTGTGACAGCGCAGGCACTGGGTTTTTTCATCGCTGATAAACAGTGCCAGGCCTGCGCGCGCCTGCGCGCCCAGAACCCGGTTCGCAGCTAGGTTATTGCCCGCTGCAAGTAACGCTGCATATTGATCGAAACTGCTGGCGCCATAATTTAACGTACGCAGGTAGGCGCCAAGTACCTTGCCTGTGTTGGAAAAAACCTGGTTCACTGTTTCACGATACGCCGGTGGAATCCGGTACCAATTATCCTGTCTTTCGCTGTCGCCATAAGGGCTTGCATGTACGCTCTGTGTTGCGCGCAGTAAATTTACCGGGTAGGCGCCGAATAATGCTTCATAACTTTTGCGATAAGCCTGGTTCTGGCCAATATGGCGCGTGATTTTCAGCCTGCTTGAATTCATTTCCTTGCCTGCTTCAAGCGGCGCCAGCGCCTGGGACCACAGCGAATCCTTGCGTCCGTCCCAGTAAAACCAGGTATGCCAGGCGAGGCCCGCAAGCGTGGGCGTGTTGCGGGTGAGCTCCGCTTCACCCTTGCCTTTTTTCAGCCCGTCAGTAAAAAATAATTCAGGCTGGTGGCAACTGGCACAGGATATTTTTCCCGAATCGCTCAAACCGGGATCGTTAAACAACTGCCGGCCAAATTCTGCAGCAAGATCGCTGTTGGCTACGCGATTGGATTCGACAAGAGGCGCGCTCCGCAGCGACGCGATACTCAATGACTGGATAATCGCGAACTCGGTTTCATTCCATGCCGATGGTCGCTGGCACGCTGCGCAGAAGCAAAACACGGCTGCCAGCGCGGATACCAGCCTGATATTTGAATTAATGCCGGACATCGAATTCCAGCACAACCCGGTCGTCACCGAGCGGGGAGCCCACATTGAAAACCAGCTGCCAGCGGCCCGGCATGGTGAATTTGATTCCCTCAACCCGGTACCTGCCATCGCCCAGCTGGGCTGTTACACGCGGCTGGGTTGGCAAACCATGGCCGTGCGAAGGCATACCACCTGTGATGGCGATGGAAATGAGCGAAAACGGCTTGTCGTCCCTTTCAAACTGCACGGTCCAGCTGATGTAGCTGCCCAGTGCAGTCGCCTGCTGCAGGGAGGCAGGCTCGACCACAAGCATGCGCAGACGCAGTTTTTCGC
>JBATGO010000013.1:0-4542 GCA_049665845.1 Pseudomonadales bacterium
ATCGGGCACTGCGCTCGACCACAATAACTTCGGCACCCATGTCGGCGAGCAACATGCCCGCATAGGGGCCGGGCCCTATGCCCTTGATTTCAATGATCCTGATGCCAGCCAGTGGACCCATACTTCAATTCCCCTACCGCAAAAAAAACGATGATAAATCGACCTTATACCTGTGTCATAACACTAACAGGCTGTTCTCGCGCTTGTAAATCCTGTCTGTTTTGTGCCCCCGCAGGCAATATTCGATAGTGTCCGGCTGTGCTAGCATGGCCATATCGGTAAACGGCTACCGCCACAGCCCTCGCGCTCCCTCCATTTCAACATCGAAACCTTCCCATGACGCAAAAGACTTCGCAAGGTAAAAAACACTCGCACGTGGTTATCGTAGGCGGCAATTTCGCGGGGCTGAGCGCAGCGAGTAAACTGGCACACAAAGCGCACATCGGCGTAACGCTGGTCGATCCGGCCGGCACCTTTAACTGGACGCCGAATATCCACGAAATTGTTTCCGGTTTGAAAGATCCGGGCAGTGTCGCAATTTCCAGCGAGAAAAACGCGGCGCGGCTCGGTTATCGCTTTGTCTGCGAACGCGCAACCGCACTGGATAGCCCGAACAATAGCCTGGAACTCGAGAGCGGTGAAATACTCGATTATGACGTGCTGCTGTTGAGTTGCGGCCTGTCGACAGCAGGCCTCGATACACCCGGCGCTGCACAATCCAGTATTGGCCTGCGCCGTGCTGAACAGGCCAAACGCATACAGCAACGTATTGCAGTCGCGTTGGCGAACAATAAGTCGTATACGATCACGATCGTCGGCGCCGGTTTTACCGGTATCGAAGTGTTAGGCGAACTGCTGCGGCGCCACGCAGGCGATGAGCGGGTTTCGGTTAACGTAGTCGACACGGCGCCACGCATCCTTGCGGGCCTGCCCGAGGTTATCGGTCAGGATGTACAAAAGCACTGCGAACAATTCCCTGTGCATTTTCACCTGTCTGCAGAGATAGGATCGGTGGAAGAAAAGGCGGTGCTGCTGCAAGACGGTACGAGCATCGATAGTGACCTGACCATTTGGTGTGCCGGCACCCGTTTGCCAGATTTTATCGCCAAGAGTGATTTGGCCCAGGATAGATCAGGCGTGCTGGTGGTCGATACCCTGCAATGCCAGTCGGCAGAAAATATTTTTGCTGCAGGCGATATCGCCGCGACGCCCAAGCCCATCAAAAAACAGGCCACTTACGCAATTGATATGGGCAAACAGGCTGCGGGAAATATTGAGCAATTCTTGCGTGGCGAGCCGGGCCGGGCCTTCGTGCCGTTCCAGAAACCGCTGTTGCTGTCTTTCGGTGATATCAACACCTATTTCATTTACAACAATGCTGTGTTCGCCAGCCCATTGCTCGCGCCTTTAAAAGAAGCCGTGTACCAGTTTTACATGACACAGTTCGCTGCGAATCTGCCCGCCGCAGAACAGGGTCTGGGTATCGTGGGTCGCTACGCTCGCTCCGTGAGGGAACTGCTGTTGCCCGAACTGTTGCGGTTTCGCTTCGGGGAATTACTGGGCCGGAGTCGACGCTTGCAGTAAATTTTTATAAATATGCTGTATGTGATTGATTTTTTATTCAAAGACATATCAAGTTGATTGTTTATTAAACAGATCGTGTCAGGCGACAGCTTCCACAAGGTAAATTTTTCGTAATAGGCGTAAACTGGACGGCACTGTTCTGAAACAAGCAGGGGGCCGGTAATGGAAGCACCACGAATCCCGATCAACGAAAAAGAACGCCTCGAGACACTTCTGAGGCTCAAAATCCTCGACACGCCCAGCGAGGATCGCTACGACCGCTACACCCGCATATGTACCCGCCTTTTCGATACACCCATCGCAGTCATCAGCCTGGTCGACAAATACCGGCAATGGTTTAAATCGACTTGCGGCATTGACGCGAAAGAAACCTCGCGCAAATTTTCCTTTTGCGCACATGCAATTCTTGACGACGATATACTTGAAGTGCCGGATGCGCTGCTGGACGGGCGGTTTCGCGACAACCCGCTGGTTACCGACATGCCAAATATCCGCTTTTACGCGGGCGCTCCGCTAAAAACACCCAACGGGCACAACATAGGCACCCTGTGTATTATCGACAAGACTCCCCGGCAGTTGAACGAGGACCAAAAGGTCATGCTGCGCAACCTTGCCGACATGGTCGTAGACGACATTGTCAGGTATGTTGACCTGTCTACCGGGCTGGATAATCGCGTGGCACTCATTAACGCCGGCAATTATGCATTTGGGCGTGCAAGACCCGACAAGCGTTTTTACCTTACGCTACTGGATATGAGCGCAGTGATAGAAACACAGGAAAATGCCGAGGCAAAAAACGCATGGCGAGATAAATTTGTTGCCCAAATGCAGGACCTGTTCGCTCATGCGGTTTCAATCGCACACCTTGGCGATGACCACTACTGCATCCTGCATGAACAACACCATGCGCTTTGCGATATTGAAACGCTGCATCATATCTTTGCCCATACCGACCTGCGCCTGCAATCCGAACCGGTCTACGTTGACCGGATTCCGCTACAGGCTTCCGAATTCGTCGCGATGGAGGATTTACTGAGGCGGGTGGACGCGCTTTTCTTTGCCGACAAACGCAACTTGCTGCCGAAAATCGACAAGCGCCACTGAGCCCCACTCAGAGCAGGGTTTGAGCCATGTTGCAACAATTATCGCAACCGCTTCGCAAAGATTGCTCGCGGCAACAGCAGTGCGCAAAAAAAAGATTTCGTCAGCCCGGCATTTGCTCCAGCTCAAGACCCCTCGTTTCGTGAACATACACAAAGACAAATAACGCAGATACTGCGGCACTGATCGCGTAAAAACCATAGGCTCCCGCCAAACCGACGCCTGCCAGCATTACGGGAAAAGTCATGGTAATGGCAAAGTTAGCCGACCATTGGAACAGGCCGGCCACTGCAAGCCCTGAACCGCGAATCTGGTTGGGGAACATCTCGCCCAGCATCACCCACATCACCGGCCCCCAGGACATATTGAAAATAAAGACGTAGGTATTTGCGGCTATCAGCGCAAGCGGGCCCCACTCGCCGGCATCAAGTTCGCCATTGGGCATCACGTCGGCGTTGACAAACGCGACGACCATCAAACCGAGTGTGATCGCCATGCCGATAGAGCCCCATTGCAGCAATGGCTTGCGGCCAATCCTGTCGACCAGCAATACCGTAATGATGCAGGCACCAATACTGACGCCACCACTGATGATATTGATCAAAAGCGCATCGGATTCGGAAAATCCCACAGCCTGCCAAAGTACAGCGCCGTAATAGAAAACAACGTTGATACCGACCAATTGCTGGAAAACTGCCAGCCCGATACCTGCCCAGACAATTTTCCTGACCCGGCCCGATGCCCGGTCAACAAGATCGGAAAATTTTGGCGCATGGTGATCCGCTGCAAGCGATGCATCTATTTCATCGACTTTTCTAGCGCCTGCAACCGCGCCGTATAGCCGCATCAATACCTTGCGCCCTGCCTCAATCCGTCCAGAGGCAATAAGAAAACGTGGGCTCTCGGGTATTAACAGCAGCGCAAGCAAAAATACCGTCGCCGGCAATAGCTCCATCCAGAACATCCAGCGCCAGGCCTCAAAACCCATCCATAGTTTCGCGGTGGAATGCCCGGCCATATCCGCCAGGAAATAGTTGCTGACAAAGGCAATGAACAGCCCGCTGATAATTGCGATCTGCTGGATCGTGGCCAGGCTGCCGCGATAGCGCGCAGGCGCCACCTCACTGATATAGGCCGGTGACATTATCGATGCCGCGCCTACAGCGAGACCGCCTATAATCCGGAAAACTACAAACTCCAGCGAGCTTGCTGACATACCGGAACCCCACGCGCTGATAATAAAAAATACCGCCGCGCAGATCAGCATATTGCGTCGACCAAAACGATCCGCGAGGTGACCGGCAAAAAACGCGCCCGCAGCGCACCCGAGCAACATACTGGCAACATTGAAGCCGGTTGCCGCACTGTCGGAATTAAACGCCGACTTAAGCCCGTCAATGGTGCCGTTGATAACACCACTGTCAAAGCCAAACAAAAAGCCGCCGATGGTTGCAACAACACTGATGAGGATGATCAGCGGCGTGTTTTCTTCATTTTGATGCGCAGACAAGAGCAGTTTCTCCTGGTTGTTATTGGATATTCTCTGAAATAATGCGGAACGGCCCTGCCGGACAGCGCGGATTATATAGCGTATTTCCCCGGTGCCCGCATCGCGCGGGCATATACTTTTCGAGGTCCATATCTTTCATTTGCAGCTCACATCACGACCTATGTTGCCTGCAGGGTCCTGATCGAGCATGCGATCGAAATTGAAACCTGATTTCACCAAAAATACTCCTGTCATTACTTGAGCTTGCTCATTGGGTTCGCGAATCAATGTAGCCAGCCAGAGCAGGCTCGTCAGGATCAGGTCAGCATTGTTGCCAATATTGGCGAGATTACGTGGCAGTACAGATT
>JBATGO010000014.1:0-3410 GCA_049665845.1 Pseudomonadales bacterium
CGGGCCAGCCTCGCAATCAGCTTAGCCTTGTACCGGCTTCGAAATTGGCAAACCGTTTGCACGATTTTTCGCAGGTTAAATCACCGCGGCCGCGCAGATTTTATGATAGGCTGCGCCGGCATTGCGCGCCTCCCATTTTCGTACCCGCCACATACCGACCGTGAAAAACCGTCCTAAAACCACTGCGCTCGTGCTACTCACACTGCTCAGCCTGGCCCTGCGCGGCATGATGCCTGCCGGCTTTATGCCCGCATCGATCGGCGAAAATGCGCCACTTAAACTATGCTCCGGTAAATTTTCCCACCACGCGCTCAATACTTTACTGCCTGCCGTCGAAGGAAGAGAAAAAGCGAGCGAACCGCTGCAAAAAGAAACCCACGCAGACCCCCGGCATTGCGAGATTACTGGCTATTCGTTCAGCGACACCATTCGAACCGGCGCTCCGTTTCTGTTAGACCCAGAGAGAAACGCAACGCAGCAAATGCCAGCAGTACTCATCTCTCCTTTTGCTGCTTACCCCGCTATCAATCGTGCGCGCGCGCCGCCGAAACACTTCGAAACAGTCTGAACACATTTCTCAACTTTTCGAAGGAGCTGTCATGAAACTTCAACTTGCCGCTGTCGCGGTGGGCACGCTGCTGTGCATTTCGTCAAGCGCATCGCCGCGAGCGGGCGCGCATGCCCCGATAAATGTCATGGGTGACCACAACCATAAAGCCGGAAAATGGATGTTCTCCTATCGTTTCAGCCATATGGAAATGCAGGACAATCGTGACGGGGGCAGCAACGTGTCGCCGCAACAGATTGCTTTGAGCGCGCCGAATCGTTTTCCACCGCCGGCAACGCTACGCGTGGTACCAGTGAAAATGTCCATGCAGATGCACATGTTAGGCGCGATGTACGCGCTGGATGATCGCTGGACTGTGATGGGTATGCTGCACTACATGGAAAAGGATATGGAACATATCACTTTTAATACTGCTGCTGAACCGATAAAACTCGGCACTTTTCGAACCCGCGCACGCGGTATCGGCGACAGCGAATTGCTTGCTATCGGCGAACTGTTTAACAAAGGCAACGCCAGGCTGCTACTGAACGCTGGCCTATCGCTGCCAACCGGTAAAACCAATGCAACAGATACCGTTCTAAAGCCTTCTAATATTTCAGAACCTGCACGACTACCCTACCCCATGCAGTTAGGCTCGGGCACCTACGACCTGATCACGGGCCTGACCTACACCGACAGCGACGCGCGCTGGAACTGGGGTTCGCAATGGCGCAGCAAACTCAGAATCGGGGAAAACGATGAAGACTACACGCTGGGTGACGAGCACCAGCTGCAAGCCTGGTGGGACTACACGCAGAACCACAGCTTGAGTTATACCGCGCGCCTGGCTTACCTGCATCGCGAAAATATCGATGGCATGAACGCCCTCATTGCTGCGCCGGTGCAAACCGCGGATCCGCATCGGCAGGCACTTCGTCGTGTGGATGCAGGGCTTGGTATCAATACCATGCTACCCGGTCACAAGCACAGGCTGGCGCTGGAATTCGTCGTTCCGGTTTACCAGCATCTGGACGGACCCCAGCTGAAAAGCGACTGGCAGCTTATGCTCGGCTGGCAGTTTACGCTGTAAGTTTAGTGCGTCGAGCACATAAAAAGCCCCGCTAATGCGGGGCTTTTTTGTTGGGCTAAGTTGTAGCACAATGTCACTGGATCAGGGAGCCAGCGGCGGTTCCACAAGGTTTTTCCAGCCTTTCTTGTTGCGCAGGAAAGCTTTGGTCCAGTCATTCAGGAATATACCTAGCGCATCCTGCACATAGAATAATTCACTTTGCAGTGCGGTATGCGAATCGTCACCCGCGACAATAAACTGCTTGTAGCGATCCGGGTACTGCGCGTTAATCATGCCATGTGTGTCGACAACAATCTCCCTGAACCTAACTGGATCGAACACAAGCGCCATAAAAAAACGATTAGTCAGGTCCGCGTCGGTTTCATAAAAAGCCTCACGGATCGTTGTGTCGTTTGCCAGGCGCCATTTAATAATCGCGCTGGAATCACCAAACGCATCGCAGTCGGTACAGCTGGCCGGAAAAAACTGGTCGAACTGCCAGTCGTTGGCGCGAGCAATAATATCGCCAGTGGCATCGGGGTTCACCGCGATCGGTCCAGCGTCATTGAAGACTGTAAGCTTGACCTTGTTGCCATACTGCAAGCGCGCCATAAATGGAGCGAGTGAAGCTGCTCCGACACCGCCCGCACTGGAACCGGCTACAGTAATGCGTTTGGCCTTCGGATAGACACTTTTGGCGATATCCATGCCCGCCGACTGGTTACGTAAACCCCTGTGGAAGCGCACTGGTCCAAGCGGAAAGTTCGTATCCGCCACATCGTTGTCGCCGATAAACACCGAGCCGTCGCAGTAAGGCAGGTAAACGATGGAATGATTCGCAAAAGGGTTATCCTTTGCATTAAAATCAAAAATCCCCTCTCCCTCTACGCCTTCTGGCGACTGTGCTTCAGCCAGCACATTGCACTGGTAAAAATCCTGCCAGCAGGCTCCGCCACCCTGGTCAAATATCAAAAGATCTTTCTTCGACCCATCGCGCGTGAACACCGAATAAGGCGTTCCCGCAATACAGATTGGCCCGTTTCCACCGTCGGGGTCAAAGGTGTGCTTTACCCAGCCATCACCAACGTCTTCCGAGCTAATTGGCGCAAACTTGCCAAGATACTTGTCAAGCCCCGCAGCGCGCAGTTCCTGCATAGCGGTTGCGTTAAGGCCTTTATTGCCGTCACTTACCTTGCTGCCGCCAGACCCCGACCCTGAGCCGCCGCTACCGCCAGACCCACTTCCAAAACCGCTCAGCATTGCCGCGGTCAGCAGCAACGCAAGCACTGAACCTGTTTTCCTGAATGGTGTTTTCATCGCAGTATCCTTTTATTCGATTATGAATATGAAATAAGGCGCGACCAAAATAGCAAAAAAAGGCGGGTTCGGGCAAGCGGTGGCAAAGGCAGTTCAACCGGTTATACAGGACCCGCTTTCACGTTGCGGGCGTTTGCGCAGCACGGCTGGCGTTATTTTCGCAGTTCAGCTCGCAGTTCAGCTCGCAGTCCAGCTCGTTGTTTTTTGGATTGTGCAAACGTTTCGAACGAGGCCCCACCACCCCCTTAGCAACTTGCCGGTGTCTACCATCATGACAGCAGTCAATCAGTCGGCATGCGCGCATGTAGCGTGTTCGCTGATGAGGTCTACAAACCGCGGCAGCAACGGCGCGGGCAGGTCATGCCCCATGCCTTCAAACAATTGCAGTTTCGCACCCGGAATATGCTTTGCGGTATCGATGCCCGCTTCCACGGGCACCAGTGCGTCGCGCTTGCCGTGAATAACCAGCGTCGGCCG
>JBATGO010000015.1:0-3205 GCA_049665845.1 Pseudomonadales bacterium
GCTTATTGAGGCGCGCGTTATTGATGTGCTAACGCGCGCTACAGCCCAGGGCTCTGCCGATGCGGGCCAAGCTTCGCAAGCGGGCGCCGCGCGTGCTGGTAGAAATCCCATAGCGGCTGCCGTGCAAACCAGCGCGCAGCCTGGCAATCGCGAAGCTGCAACGGACGCGGCGGGCGCAACCAACGCAGCGCGAAGCGCTGCGCCATCCAGCGTACAAACGGCGGCCAGTACAGGCACTGCAGCGTACGAAGTCATTCTTGCGGTCGGTACACAGCGACTCACTTTGCTCGCAGCGCTCGCACCACGCACCGGGCAATACCTGCAGCTTTCGGTCAGCAACAGCCAGCAGGTACAGGTTGTCGCGGCAACTACGCTGCCCGCCGACGCCGCGCAGGCAGCAGCGGCGCGCGCAGCGCGACCGGGCAATGCAGGTGCGGCGCAAAGTGCAATCAACACGCCCGCCGCAGCCAACCGTCCAATTGGCAGCAGTGCCTCTGCCGGTTATTTCGCAGCGCCCTCTGCCGCGTTGCCCGGCGATGCCACCAGCGAACTGATCAACCAGGCGCTGCGCGACGTATTGCCACGCCAATCCCCGCGCGACGCGCTGGCGCAAAACCTGCTGGAGCTGCTCCGGGCCGCAGGCACAAATGCACCGCCTGGCACCACGTCCAATAACACTGTTGCGACAGTGTCACAGAAACCAGCAACCGGGCAGCTGTCAATCACAGCGCCCGCAACGTCCGCCGCGCGCAATGTGGCGGCGCCAACAACATTGAATACGGCGGTTGCGAGCACATCAGCCAACATGCCGAACGCGAATACAGGCGTCGTGCCAAGCGGAGCACCTAACGCAGCTACTACCGCCCTACCCGCTGCGGTGCAACAGGCAGCCGCGCAACTGCTTGCATCGATACCAGGCCAGCGCGAACTGGTGGAGGCAGCAGGAGTAAAACGCGCCGTACTCGATAGCGGCTTGTTCTACGAACACAAACTTGCACTGGCGGCGACCGCGTTGCGAACGCGCAACGCAAACGCCCCGGCTGCCGCACCTCGCGAACAGTCCGGCTTACTTGCGAGTGGCCAGCAGATCGATGCGCTGGCACGCCGGGAGGTCGATGCGGCGACGCGCCAGGACTACAAGCATGCCCTGCTGCAGCTGCTCGCAGCGCTGCGCAACGCTGCCGGTCTACGCTCAACTGCGCCGCTGCTCAATGCGGGCTCGGAGGAACTCGCTCTGTTAGCGGGCGCTGACAGTATTCGCGGCGCGGAATCCGGCACTGTGCAAAGCGGCGCTGCGCGTAGCGGAGAGACTGACGCCATCCTGCAATTATTGCGCCTGGTGCTGGGCGCATCAGCAAGAGTTCAAACACAGCAGCTGCTCTCCGCCAGCAACCAATTGGCCAGCCAGGCAGATCCCGCGACCAACCAGTCACTGAACATCGGCATACCGCTGTGGATGGACCAGCGACTTTCTATTTTGGATTTGCACATCCAGCGCGAGCGCAGCAAAACCAAAGCCCGCACACAGGATACAACCTGGAACCTTCGCCTGCGCTTTGACCTTGAGGAACTCGGTGAATTGACCGCGCTCGCGACCCTGCACGGTCAGCGTGTTGCTGCGGCGCTGTGGGCCAGCACTAGCGAACTCGCCTCTGCTGTACAGGGCGAGCTGGAAGAAGTGGGCGATACGCTTGCACGATTCGGTCTGCAGGTGCAAAACCTGCAGTGCTGTACCGGTGAACCGCCTCCGGGTGGCGAAAGCGGCGCAGTGAATTTGCTGCAAACGCCGCTGCTCGATACGCGAGGCTGATGAACGACGTGGCAGAAGACAATGGTCACGGGCACGCAAACAAGCCCGCAAGTCATTCAGAACAGGCTGCTGCGCGCGCTGGCAAGGCAGTGCGAGGCGACGAGCCTCGTCGGCGCAAGCAGGCAATCGAACAATACCAGCGCGCTGTCGCGCTGCAGTACGACGGCAAACGCGCGCCTACCATTACCGCGAGCGGTTCTGGCCAGCTTGCCGAGGATATTATTGCGCTGGCACGCGAGCATGGTGTGCCGCTTTACGAAAACGCGCAATTGACCGAGTTGCTGGCTGTGCTCGACCTGGGGGAGCAGATACCGCACGAACTCTACCTCGTTATCGCGCAGATCATCGCGCTGGCCTACAAAATCAGTGGCAAGACAGTGCCGTTCGATACGTGAGGCCTAACGCTGCCGCCCGATGCTCGCCCCTTGCGAAATACCGTAACGCCCGCCTCTGGCAGCAAACTCTATTGTCTGCCCCTGGCAGCAAACTCTATTGCCTGCCCCTGGCAGCAATCATAGCCGCGCAAAAACAGCTGGTCACACAAAGCAGCGCCAACCATTCGCTTGTGGTCGCGCTGACGCGCAATACATCGGCCATGCTCATTGCTTGTGCAGTCGACGCCGGCGGCGCGCCGCTGAACAGGGCCTGGACATACCATGTAAAGTACATCAGCAAAATAAAACACAGCCACTGGTAACTTCTTTTACTACCGCGAAGCAGCCCGGGCAGCACGATCAACAAACCGCTCGCAGCGAGCAATCCAAGCACCACACGGGCGCCTGCTTCGTCTGGCCCATAGATCCAGGCACCGTAGGCAATTGCACACAGCAGCCCCGTATAGCTGCCGAGCGTCAGCAGCCGGGCGACACCGTAATAGTGTGTGTTAGTCTCTTGCGCTAATGTGTTTCGTTCCAATGTTCACCTCGCCCCGACAATTACTGGGACCTCATTGCAGGAGTTTGCGTACGTTTTCCGGCGGCCTGCCAAGCACGGCGCGGCTACCGCTGACTACGACGGGCCTTTCAATCAGCTTCGGGTGTGCGCTCATCGCGCGCAGTAGCGTCTGTTCGTCGAGATCGGGGTTGTCCAGCCCAAGGGCTTTATATTCCGCTTCGCCCTTGCGCAGCAAGGCGCGCGCCGACATCGACAGTTTTTCGAGCAACGCGGCCAGTTCCAAGGTCGATGGCGGCGTTTCGAGGTACAGCACAATCTCGGGTTCGCAACCCGCCTCTCGCAACAACGCAAGTGCCTGGCGCGATTTGGAGCAGCGCGGATTGTGGTATATCTTCACGGATCCTGGCCTCTGTTCGCCCAATCAATGTCCGCGCAGCCTGTGCGTTAGAGCGCATGGAAAAAATGCCTTTGCCGGGCGATTACCGGCTTCGCGCTGAACCT
>JBATGO010000016.1:0-4430 GCA_049665845.1 Pseudomonadales bacterium
TTTTCGTTGGCACTCGAGCAGGACCTGAGCGTTACCATTCCGCGCGGCCAGCGCGATTCGTTGCAAGCGAAAATTGAAATTGACAAGGAAATTATCGCGCCGGTCGAGCAAGGCCGGGTCTATGGCCAGCTCAATCTGCAACTGGGCGGCGAGTTGATTGCGCAACGCGACCTGGTGGCGGGTGAATCGGTTGAACCAGCGGGCTTCTTTGCCCGGCTGTGGGACCAGATAATTTTGTTCGTCCGTGGCATACTTGGACTTTCCAGTTAGCGATTTTCGGCGCGGTTAAAAGCACGCCTCACG
Source organism: Pseudomonadales bacterium (assembly GCA_049665845.1). Classification (GTDB taxonomy): domain Bacteria; phylum Pseudomonadota; class Gammaproteobacteria; order Pseudomonadales; family UBA7434; genus UBA7434. The sequence continues at coordinate 304 of JBATGO010000016.1, forward strand.
CCGTAGCCCTGACAACGCCAGCGCGGCAACCATTCCATGTCGAAACTGATCGGTCCCGACCTGCATAATGCGGGCAGCGACACGCCCAAGATTGCATTTCCCTGCGACTATCCGATCAAGGTTCTCGGTCGCAGCCACGTCAGCTTCCGCGCTGATGTCATCGCGGTGGTGCTCGAGCACGACCCGCATTTTGACCCCGCCAGTATCAGCCAGCGCGAGAGCCGCCGCGGTGCTTTCCACGCACTGACGCTGACAATCCGTGCTACGGGCGTCGCCCAGCTGGAAGCACTGCATGCGGCGTTGCAGCGCATCGATGCGGTAAAAATGGTGCTCTGAACCATTGCCGCTACCAAACCCAAAGCACAACCGCGAGCTCAGCGTAAGCAACTACCTCGCCGAACCCACGCAGGCATTACCCTATAGCGACGTGTGGGATGCGATGCGCACCTTCTCGCGCGCTCGCGAAGCCGGCTCGCGAGACCAGCTCTGGCTGCTCGAACACGAGCCGGTTTACACGCTGGGGCAGGGCGCTGACGCAGGCCACGTATTAAATGCCAGCGACATCCCGGTGCTGCGCAGCGATCGGGGCGGCCAGGTCACTTACCATGGCCCGGGCCAGCTGATGATTTACCTGCTCGCGGATATGCGTGCGCTGCAGAAGAGCGTGCGCGTACTGGTCGAAACGCTGGAACTGGCCGTGATTGATGCGCTGGCGGGCTGGGACATCGTCGCCGAAGGCAATCGCAGCGCACCGGGTGTTTATGTTAACGGCGCAAAGATCGCAGCACTGGGATTGCGGGTGACGCGCGGTTACTGTTACCACGGGCTATGTTTTAACTATGCGCTGGACCTTGAGCCATTTGAGCGCATCAATCCCTGCGGTTATGCGAACATGCCGGTAACACAATTGCGCGATCTCCTGCCTGTTGCGGGTAAAACGGCGCGGGCCAAAGCACTGCCGGGCAAGCCGGAAGTCGCGCTGGATATCGTCGAAAGGCTTTGCCTGCGGCTGGGTTATGCGCCGGTTTACCAGCGCGATTCGAAGTGGGAACGAACTGGCTGTGTATGAGTCTGGAGGCACCTTGCTTGCATTGTTTGCGCGCAGCGGTAGATGTTATATCGCGCAGGCGCAATGACCCATTTGGGTGGCATGGACAAAACAAAGTTTCTGTAACAACTTTCGTATAATTACTCTTCTATGACCACGTTTACATGACTCAGTTTACATGACAACGTTTGTGCTGGTTTTTGCCAGCTTGTTGGCAGGTGTTTTCCTGCAGCGCATGTCAGTCGATACGAGTCGCTGGATCAGCGGCCTTAATGGTTACATTATTAATTTCGCGCTGCCGGCGCTGATTCTCGCCAATGTGCCGGGGCTGCAGCTGCAAGCCGATGCATTGTTTCCAATGCTAATGCCGTGGTTGCTGGCGGGTCTTGCTTTCGCTATCGCCTTTGCGCTGGGTAAATTCCTGCGCTGGCGGCTCGAACAGGTCCTGGTCGTAGCGCTGCTTATGGGGCTGGGTAACACGGCGTTTTTCGGCCTGCCGATTGTCGATCTCTATCTGGGGCCCGAGGCGGTAGCGACCGCGGTAATCTATGACCAGCTCGGCAGCTTCCTGGTTTTGTCGCTGGTTGCAACGACGAGCATCGCGTTACTCTCGGGTGCACGCGAAGCGCTGGACATGCAGCAAATGATTTGGCGGGTGCTGAGCTTTCCGCCTTTTATCAGTTTGCTGGTCGCACTGCTGGTGCCCGGGTCGATGGTGCCCGCACTACTGGCTGCGTTATTTGACCTGGTTGGAACCACTATCCTGCCGCTTGCCATGCTCATCGTTGGCCTGCAACTAAAAATTCGCATCGCGCCGGAACATATTCAGCCTATGCTGGCAGTAATAGGCGGCAAGCTTTTGCTGACGCCACTACTGGTTTTTTACCTCGGCAGGGTTTTCGCGGTAGAGCAGGGCATACAACAGGCGACTTTTCTGCAAAGCGCCATGCCGCCGATGGTTACGCCTGCAATATTACTTATTGCCGCGGGAATCGCCCCCGGATTTGTTGCAAGTACGCTGGGAATATCGACGCTGGTATCTTTTGTAACGGTTCCGTTCTGGGTCTATTTTTTCCTGTAATTCACTAGCCGGAAAATTGCCTGATGCGAAAGCGCTCCAGCGCTAGTTTGTTATCGGTGCTTACCGCCACGCCCTCTTTGCGCAGTCGCCTCGCCTGTTCTGGTGGCCGGCTGGGGTTTCCTCCTGGCGATATCGTGCCGCGTGCGTTGACAACGCGGTGCCAGGGTACCGACTCGCTATTGTATTGATTGCCGCTGCCCTGCGTGCGCAGTGCCGCGAGCGCCCAGCCGACATGCCGGGCGACGTTTGCATCACCGAGTGCAGCAGCTACGTCGCCATAGGTTGCCACGCTGCCGCGCGGGATTGTTTGCACGATCCGGTAAACGCGTTCATTGAATCCCGGGCCAACAATGCGCCCCTCACCGGCTTTCGGTCCGCGCGTGGCTGTATCTTTACGCATGTTTTTCGCAAGTTTGTCCGGCGGTTTTTTCATGCGCTGCTGCGACGAATGGGCAACAGCAACGCGATGATCAACAGGCAGTTTGCCAGCGGCATTATCCAGTAGCCGCCCGCGCTCCAGGGTGTCGTGCCGGTGCGCAGATAAACCTTGCCACGCAGGGTTTCAGCAGTGAACTGTTTACTTTGCTGCAGGATACGGCCGCGGTTGTCGATCACGGCAGAAATGCCCGAACCGGTGCCGCGCAACAGGTAGCGGCCATTTTCGAGCGCGCGCATTTGCGCCATCTGCAAGTGTTGCAGTGGTCCCAGCGACCGGCCAAACCAGGCGTCGTTGCTGATCGTCAGCAATACGTCGCTTTGCCGCGCTGCCCGCGCACTCATGCCGGGGTAGACAATTTCGTAACAGATCAACGGCAGTGTTTGCCAGTCCTGGATGCGTAGGGACTGCTGCGCAGCATCGCCGGCACCCATGCTTGAAAGCGGCAGCGCGATAATTTCCAGCAGGGGACCGAGCATTGATTCAAATGGAATGAATTCCCCGAACGGCACCAGCTTTCTCTTGTGATAGACCCCCTCACCATTACCGAGCATTACTACGCTGTTATGTATGCGCTGCTCGCCGTCACGATTTCCGCTGCGGTACGGTACCCCGGTTAACAGGCTGCTGGAGTAACTGCCAGCCAGCGCATCCATGCGCGAAAGAAAGGGCTTGCTGGCGTGAAATTCGCGCGCTACGGCGGCTTCCGGCCAGACCACGAGTTCACTTTCGGGCCATTCGTTTTCGCTCATCGACCGGTAGATCGAAAGGCTGTCCAGCAGCTTTTCAGGGCGCCATTTATCGTGCTGCGAAATATTGGCCTGCACCAGGCTCACGCTGCGCGGCTGGCCTTGTTCGCGTGTCCATTCGGGCAAGGTCAATAGCGGCGCCAGCAGCCAGCAGCCGGCTACCGCGCACGTTGTTATTGCGATGCTGCGATTTTGCCGGGTGCGCAATCCGCGCAGGCGAACACCGGTTAGCGCGGCCAGTAGCGCGCCGGAAAGGTAAATGAGGAAACTAACCAGGTATACGCCACCGAGCGGCGCCCAGCCGGCGAGTGGGCCGGTCACCTGGCTGTAGCCAGCATACAGCCAGGGAAATCCGGAAAATATCCAGCTGCGAAACCACTCGGCAAAAAGCGCGGTCGCAGCAAACAGCATGATGCCGGTCAGGCGCAGCGACCCAGTCGCGTCAAGCCGGCGACGCCTGCCATGGGTGTATGGCAACCAGGCAAAGGTGTTGATCAGTGCCAGGCTCGCGCAGAACAGCACCGTGAGGAAAATTGCCAGCGGTTTAGCGACGAAGCCAAATTCGTGAATGCTTACGTACACCCAGGATGCGCCGCTGCCGAACAGCGCGGCGCTGTAAAGGAATATATACAGCGATGCTGTGCGCGGCGCGGTGTTTTGCAGCACATGGAAAAGCAGCGCCGCGGCGAGCAACGCTAGTGCCCATACATCGAACGGGGCAAGCGATAGCGTAATGAACGCACCGGCAAGCAGTGCGTAGAATACCCTTGCGTAATTCATAACGCGCTATTTATCTTGTATGCAGTGCGATGC
>JBATGO010000017.1:0-4441 GCA_049665845.1 Pseudomonadales bacterium
GTACTGCTGTCGGCACGCTCGCTATTCCTTGTTTTGCTCGTCCTGTTTGCGCCGAATGTCCATGCGTTTCAATACGAGGATTTCGATAACAACCAGATACCCGCGACTGATTGGGACCAGCAGGATCGCGCGGCGATATTCGCCGGTTTCGGTAGCTATGCAACGTGGAGTACGCAAGCGGACCCGCTGAACCCCGGTGGCTATCTATATCGTATCGAGTCGGATACTTCAGGTAATCCCGCGCTGTATCCACATCGGTTATCGTTGGAGCGATTAGTAACCTTAAGGGCGATGCTGCCCATGGAATATTAAGAGTGTTGCAGCGCGAATTTCGATGCGAAAAATGATTTAGCCAATAAAGTATTTTTTCGTACATCGCGCTCGTATTGTCGTAGCTACATTGAAGGCTAGAAAATCCTTCACGGGTACGGTCGTTATTGCTGTATTGGCGGATTTGATATTTTCTATGAGTCATCCTTGAGAGTGGGGCATGAACACGAGCACTAGCAATTTTCATCACAAGTTAGTTCTGCTTTTAGTGGGGGTTTTTCTGTCGTTGACGGTCGGAGCCCAGTGTTTAACCAATGGCGTGCGTGGTCATTGGCCGTTGGATGGCGATGCCAGTGATATCAGTGGCTGCAATCTGAATGGTTCAGTGATTGGCGCCACTGCCACGACTGATTACCTCGGCAATGCCAGTGGTGCATTGAGTTTTGATGGTATCAGCGATGTGATATCTCTGGGGGTGAATTCTTTATTGCGTCCTGCATTGCCGGTAACGGTGTTTATGCGAATTAAGCACGACTGCCCAGCAACGGGTAACTGCTGGTTGTTTGAGAATGACATTCATCCCACCAATTATTACGGCATAAGTTTCAACTTGCTAGACGATGGCTCGGGCATGTATGCACAGCTTGGCGATGGCGGTTCGCCCAGTGCGGGTAATCGACGTTCAGCGTCAGTCACGTCCAACATATCGGCCAATGAATGGCATGATGTTGCGTTGGTGGTTAACGGACTGACTGATTTTCGTTTTTATGTCGATGGTGTCAGGCTCGATCAGGCAAGCGTAGAGCCAGCGGGTACCGGTAACTTTTTGGTCTATTCATTGATCTATGGTGCCCAGCTCGGTAATGATTCCGGTATCTTTAATGCACCCTACAAAGGCGATATGGATGAGGTCCGCTTTTGGGGTAGGGCATTATTGGACTCTGAAATACAGGCGCTATCAGATGCCGACAATGACGGCGTAGCCGATGTGTTAGAGGTGGCCAATGGGAGTGATCCCCAAACGCCTGACGTTATTTTTTTCTCCAGTACTTTCCATAGTGCCTGGCAGGCCGAAGTCGGAGTCTCGTTGGTCAACAGCTTTGATACTACCGCCGCCAATGTGGCATTGGCCAATGAAGTTGCCAGCCCACCAGTAGCTGATGCCGATATTGGCACTTCAGTATTAACTTTTTCGGCGGCCAATACGGGTCTCTGTGGAGATGTTACATTAACCTCTACTCAAAGTGGTGCCACATTTAGCTTTGAAGAAGCCGGATTTTTTACCCCTCGCAGCCTTTCGCCAGGGCGAGACGGTGTTTATGAGCACGACGATATTGCTATTGATTTACCCGGTAGTGCCTACTATGCCTTTGCCGTGGAATTGCTAAACAATACTTCAGAGCCGGGCGAGCGACTGTTGGTGTACGGAACCGGTGGCCTGATTGGGTCGTTCGATCTCAGCCTTTTGCCAAACAACCAGAGCTTTCTCGGGGTTGTAGCCGATCAGCCAATTACGCAGGTGCAGATCGATGAATCGGCGGGGCCTGACGATATAGTTATTCGCGACTTACGCCTGGTCTGCGTCAATGAAGATGCAGATGCTGATGGAGTGAATAATCTTGCCGAACGGCAACAAGGGTTGAATCCGGAGCAGAGCGATTCTGATAGCGATGGGTTGAGTGATGGCGATGAAATCAATACCCACAGCACAGATCCATTAGATTTTGATTCCGACGATGATGGCGTTAACGATGGCGATGAGGTTAATTTACACAGTACCAATCCTTTAAGTAACGATACCGACAGCGATGGCCTGCTGGATGCCTTTGAGATCAGCAATGGTTTCAATCCACTCGTCGGTGGCGAACAGAATGTAGATACTGACCTCGATGGCCTGACTAATCTACAGGAGCAAAGCGCTGGTACAGACCCGAACAACGGTGACAGTGATTCTGATGGTTTCCTCGATGGTGACGAAGTCAACCTGGGCACAGATCCACTCTCTGCGGACGAAAACCCGCTGGCTGAATTCGTACTGGCCCCGAGTGGACTAGACGATGACGATTTTGGTCAATCAGTTGCGATAAACGGCGACATTGCAGTTGTTGGCGCACCGCTCAATGACGTTGGGGGATTGAGCGCAGGCGCTGTTTACAGCTATCTCTATAGCGGCAGCAGCTGGGTGCTCAATCAGACCCTTTATCCATCTGGTGCCGGAGGGGCGTTCGGTGAAAGTGTGGCAATTTCCGGGGATACACTCATAGTCGGCTCGCCTTGGGATGATACTGTGGGTACTAACACCGGAGCTGCATATGTTTATCAAAGAGACGCAGGAAACAACTGGATTTGGTCAATAAAGTTACTACCTACTACCCCCGTAACATTTGAACAATTCGGTGAAAGTGTAGCAATCGACGGCGATGTTGCAGCCGTGGGTGCACCTTATTTTGACAACGGAACTAACCCGGGTTCGGCCTATATTTTCCAAAGATCAGGGGGAAGCTGGAACGTAGGGACACGAATTGTTGAGCAGGGAAGCTTTAACGGCGATCGTTTTGGTGCCTCGGTGTCGGTCGAGGGTAATACCGTCATGCTGGGCAGGCACAGGGAGTTTGGCGGTGCAGTTTATGTCTACACTGGCTCAGGTCTGGACTGGACGTTCAGGACGAAACTGACAGCAATCGACGCGGCCGACAACGATGATTTTGGTTTCAGCATTGCGTTGAGTGATGGCGTTGCTGCCATAGGAGCGCCGCGGGACGATGACCTCGGGGAAAATTCCGGAGCGCTTTACCTGTTCGAAGGCGCGGGCAGCAACTGGAGCCAGGTACAAAAATACACCTCTACGAATGCAGCCTCTTCGAGATTTGGTGACGCGGTGGCCAGTGATGGCAACCTGATACTTGTATCCAGTGAGGATGGGAATAGCGAAAACTATGTAGAGGTTTTTTTGCGCTCGGGATCCGGCTGGCTAAGAGACCTTGTTGCGATTAGCTTGCTTGGTTCAGACAGGGATTTCGGCAAGTCACTTGCGGTCAACGGAGTAAATGCACTGGCCGGAACCCCCAACAAGTTTGGCAGTGGTACCGCTACGGAGAGTGCATACTTCCTGTCTCTCGATAAGGATGGTGACGGGCTGAGCTCGGCTTTTGAAATCGGCTATGGATATGATGACCTTGTGGCAGGTGAGAATGTCCTGGACCTCGACAGTGACGGCCTCGATAATCTGGGCGAGCACGGTGCGTCATCCAGTCCAGTGATTCAGGACACCGACGGTGATGGCTATGACGATCTCAGCGAGGTAACTGCAGGCAGCCTGCCGCTGCAGCCTGGCAGCAACCCGGCTTTCATCAGGTTTGAAGCATCTAGCAGCGAGTTCAATTCCAAGCTTGGCAGCTCGGTTGCCATTGAGGGAGAAATCGCTGTTGTCGGCGCACCCGCGCCAGTTGTCGGTTCTACCGACCTTGGCGCAATATATATCTTCGAGTTTTCCAGCGGCGCCTGGAACAAAACGGCGGAATTTTTCTCTCCAGCAACCAATCCGGAAAAAGACCTGTTCGGTGCAACTGTTGCAATCAGCAATGGGACGATAATGGTTGCTGCGCCTCATGGGTTTTACTCCGGGATTGTTACTGCCATACCTGGTGCAGTTTATGTCTACGAAAAATCAGGTGCTACCTGGGGCCTGGTTCAAACGCTGGCTGCGACGGACGCCAGTGTCTACGATTACTTTGGCTCAGGCTTGTCGATTGTAGGTGATACAGCGTTCATCGGTGCCGCCGGCAATGACCAGTCTGGCAGCAACAGCGGAGGCGGTGCGCTGTACCAGTTTGAACGTACGGCGGGTACTTGGGCGCAAACCGCAAAGCTTTTACCGGCAAGTCCGCTCGTACACAGTGGATTTGGTTCCGAAGTGGCATTCGATGGTGCGACTTTACTCGTCAGCGCGCGCGATAACGTGACGGACCAGGGTGAAGTATTTGTTTTCGAGGATGTGGCTGGTTCCTGGACCGAGCAACAGGTTCTCACCCCCGCGAACGGTGTAGGTTTTGATTCCTTTGGTTCAGCATTGGATCTTGATGGCCAGACCTTGCTGGCTGGCGCACCCGGTTTCGCCAACGGTTCAGATTCCGGAGCCGCGTATGTATTCAGCAAAAATGGAGCGACATGG
>JBATGO010000018.1:0-3665 GCA_049665845.1 Pseudomonadales bacterium
GCTTTAGCGGATCAGTGCCGAATTGGCTGGCTATTCTCGGTTGCGAGATGGCCGGTGCGGGAGGGGAAACACAGGAAGCGGCGGCATGCAACGCCAGTCGTTAACCAGGGTAATCAAGCTGCGAGCAGCATAGTAAGTTAAGAGACAGAGGCGCAATACGATGCGCGCAATTTTCACCCAGCTTTACACGAATTTGCGCGGGCCTTTCTGCAGGCCGGGCAAACCACTCCCTCGAAGCATTCGTTCAGAAAACAGCCTGTATTCTTGTGCCAGCACTCAATGCTTTGGCTGCGGCGTTCTGCAGCACTGCCGCCCTATTACTGGCTCGCCAACGCCTGCGGCACAGCGTCTCGTCTGCTTCGGATTTGGCTACTTGCCACACCAGTTCATCGCAGCGGGCGACCAGCACGCTGACCGTCTCGAGCGTAAAGCGCTGCCTTACGCCGGCTTGCCTGTAAAGTTCAGCGAGCCAGCAAACATCGTTACCCCAGGCATCTGAATAAACAACGGCGTCGCCGAGCCACTCATTCAGCGAAAGCGCGACCTCAAGCACGGAGCGGCCGTTGACCAGCAGCTTTTCCCGTGACAGCGTTGACGATCGCTTATCGCTTTCTTCCCAATGCAGCCACTCCATCGGCGGGCATATCAGCGTACAGTGACGTCTGCCATCGGCCAGTGCGACACCAATTTCGATCGGGTAACTGCCGTGGCCAATACCGGAGGATTCAATATGAATAAAGTTGTACATTTTTTGGTCGAAGTATCAATTTGACGCGACAGCCGCACCCCAGTGCACTTTCTGCCATAGGCGTATCGCCCTGAACACTTTTGATTCTAGCCATGCGACGCGAGTCGCCGGGGGGTTTTGCGGTGATGTGTGCGCCGTTGCGCAGTTGGCTGCAATTCAATCTACGTGCTGCATGCGGTCAACGGTTTCCATGATTGATGCCAGCCTCGCGTGGGCATCGTCGGTTGCGAGCCAGCGATATTTGAATTCGTCGCTGACCGGCAGCAAAGCGGACAGGTACCAGCTCAGCCGCACCGGCTTGTCGCGCCAGAAAGTTTCTTCGGCAACAAACTCGTAGCCCATATTGCGTGCATAGTCATGCGCAAGCAGCGCCATCACAACGCCAACCAGTTCATCAAATTCAGTCGGCAGGGGAAATTCATTTTGCTGCGGCAGTGTTTCGATGGTTGCCTCGAGTAATTTTTGCGGATTAACCGCTGCATCGTGCACGCGAAACCGGTACTGGCCTTCGCAAACAATGCCGAGCAAACCATTGGGTAGCTGGTTAAAGTCGACGATTTTTACCGCCGTGCCGATCGGGAAAATCGGCGGCTGGCGTTGTGCCGTCGCGATGCTGCTTTGCAATGTGCCCGGCCTTCCGGCGCCTGACTGGTCCAGCGTAACGACGCCAAAACATTGCTGCCTGGCGGCGCAGTTTTTTACCAGGTCGAGATAGCGCGGCTCGAAAATCTGCAACGGCAGCCGGCAGTGCGGCTGCGCAACCAATGGCAGCGGAAAAAGCGGGAAATTCGCGTGCATCGAAAAGCCTTATCGCCCAGCTATCGCGCGTTTATATTGAACACTGCACCTGAACCTTTACCGGCAGGCCGGGTACAGCGCTCAGCGTGCGCGAGCCGACGATAAGCCTGCCGCGCATTATTTCCACACAGCGCAGGACTGGCCGTAAAGCGGCTGCACACCGCAGGCCGCTGCGCCGAACCAAACAACATACACAGATTATTCATATCAAGTTGTACGCAGCGCACGCCCGCCGGTTTACCCTGCGGCATGCCGGGAATTGCCGACGTAATTGAAGGCGCAATACAGCAGGCACCGCAACCGGCGCGGCAGGCGATCCAATCGCTGGCAATCGTGCCCGGTCCGGTTTGCGCCATCAACAGGCGCGTCTGTCCGCAATGTGCTCAAGCTCCTGCTCCGGGCCCAGTGGCTTAAGCAACACCAGCAAACGCGGCAACAGTAACAGCGAGCCCAGCAGCGCAGACAGCATTGCGACGCCGGTTAGCAGGCCAAAATAGATACTCGGCTTGAAATTTGATAAAGCAAGGATGGAAAAACCGAAAATAATCGTGATGGACGTGTAATACATCGCCCGACCGATACTGCCATGGCAGCGATACATGGTTTGCACATAGTTGCGGCTGGCCGGAAATTCGCGCTTGAAACGGTGCACGTAATGAATCGTGTTATCCACGCCAATACCAATGCTGATCGCAGCGATCGTAATCGTCATCATATCCAGTGGCAGACCCGCCCAGCCCATGCCGCCCAATACCAGCAGCGCAGCGAGAATATTCGGTATGATGCCGATAAACGCCAGCCATATCGAGCGGAACAGGATCGCCAGCATGATCATGATGGCAATGAAAACCACGCCCAGGGTCAGTATCTGCGAAGTAAACAGGCTCTGCAGCATGTTGTTGTAGAGCACCAGCATACCGGTAAAGCGGTAGTCTTCCGGCGCATAGCCCAATTCATCCTGCATATAGACATGCAGATTTTCCAGCAGATCGGCGCGATTTAACGTACGGCTGGTTTCCTTCACGCGTACGTTTATTCGTGTTTCATCAGCCTCCGCGTTCAGATAGGGATCGATCATCGTGGTCTTGATCTGTTCGGGCAGGCCACGGTATGCAAACGTAAGCTGGATATCGTCGACGCTGCCACCCAGCAGATCGGTCGCGAGCTTGTAAACAGTTCCCAGCGACAGTACTTTGCCGGTTTCCTCAAGCTGGTCGAGGTGTTCGTGAATGATTAAAACGCGCTGCAGCCCGGAGCGCGTAAACCACTGGCTCTGTGTGTCGTTTTTTTCGGCGACCCCGCTACCGGCAAAGTCATCGTCGAAACTGTCGAAATCATCGTCGCCGCTCGCGAAGCTGTCTTCCGCGAAATCATCCCCGGCGAATTCATCGTCACTGAACGCGTCATCTTCGATAGATTCATCAAAGTACCCGGCGCCCGCATCTCCTGTTACGCCGGCATCGCGCGCGCCGGGAAACAAAATGATATCCAGCGGTATCGTGCCACCGAGTTTGCTGTCAATCAGTTCCATACCGCGGTAGATTTCGGTATTTTCGTCAAAGTAATCGATAAAACGATTCTCGACTTTCAGGCGAAACAACCCGGTAACTGCAAATACCGCAATCAGCAAGGCGACCAGCAAAACCGTATTGCCGAATTTTTCTGTCACCGTGGCAAATTTGCGTGTGAAAACTGCCTGGTCTGTAGTTCGCCGTGCCGGTGAGCCTGGCGACTTTACCTTGCCTGCACCCAATACCATGCCCACGGGCACAACCAGGAAAGTCAGCGCCAGGGCGACCAGCACGCCGACCGTCATCATCCAGCCGAAATCAATAATCGGCCGGATGCCGCTGATCACCAGCGACATGAAGGCGATGACGGTGGTCAGCGACGTGTAAAGACAGGGGCGCAGCATGAATGCCACCGTTTGCAATGCCAGCGAACGCGCATCAGCATCGGGCTGCTCTGCTTCCAATTCGCGATAACGCACAACAAGATGCACTGCAATCGCCAGCGTGATAATGAGCAGCAGTGCGACAAAATTCGAAGAAATCACTGTCATGCGCCAGTCGAACAGGCCGAGCATACCGAGCATGGCCAGGTTGGTAAGGATGCATGC
>JBATGO010000019.1:0-15843 GCA_049665845.1 Pseudomonadales bacterium
ATACAGCTATGTCGGTGGTACCGCCGCCGATATCCACCAGGCAGACACCCAGCTCGCGTTCGTCGTCGGTCAATACGGCGTAACTTGATGCAAGCTGTTCAAGAATGACTTCCTCCACCTGCAGGCCGCAGCGATTGATGCATTTTTCGATATTCTGCGCCGCGTTGACCGCGCAGGTGACCAGGTGCACCTTGGCTTCAAGCCGCACGCCGGACATACCCAGCGGCACGCGCACGCCTTCCTGCGTATCCACCACATATTCCTGCGGCAGTACATGCAGGATCTTCTGGTCGGCGGGAATTGCGACCGCGCGCGCTGCATCGATCACGCGCTCTATATCGTTGAGCTCGACTTCACTGTCGCGAATCGCGACGATGCCGTGCGAATTCAGGCTGCGTATGTGGCTGCCGGCGATACCGGTATAAACCGAATGGATGTGGCAGCCCGCCAGCAATTCGGCCTGCTCAACCGCGCGCTGGATCGCGTGTACTGTTGATTCGATGTTGACAACCACACCTTTTTTCATGCCGGTCGACTCGCAGGAACCGGTGCCCAAAACTTCGATGCTGCCGTCCTCGAGCATTTCGCCGACCACGCACAGAATTTTCGAGGTGCCGATGTCGAGCCCAACCAACATTTTTCCGGCGCTTGCTTCAGGCATAACACTCCCCAGTTGTATGACTTGCTGTACTGGTGCGCGGCGGTGTAAAAGCGCCACGCCACCCGCCGCAAAAGTGATATTCGCCGCGTGCCGACAGCGGCTGTCTGCGGACCGCTGCCGGCAGCGCCATAGCGCCGTTGCGCCAGCGCACGGCAAGACCGGATGCGTAGCGCAGGTCTGCATGTGCAATGCTTTCCCAGCTTGCAATCACGCCGCTTTCCACCAGGCTGAGCAGGCGCGCGAGACGCTCGATATGGCGGCGCTCGCCCAACTCGATGCGGGTTTCCCCCTCGACAATAAGCCAGATGTCGGTACCCATGGATGAACCGAGTTCGCGTATCGACAGGCCCTGCGGCGCCAGCATCTGTTGCAGGCCGTTGTACTGTTCCACCAACGCGATAATTTCCTCGCGGCTGTGTACACCGTCGCCCGGTGTGGATATCTGCGGCAGGTTGGCAAACTCCACCTGGCTTTTGACCCGAACCAGCTCGCCACTACTGGCCAGCACGTGCTCGGTATTCCAGCGCGCAACCGGCAGTTGCTCGTCGATCTGTACGCGCAACGTGCCCGGCCATTCGCGCCGCACGACCGCGCGCCTGACCCAGCGATGCGACTCCAGCGCTGCCTGAACTGCGGCGAGGTCGAGCTGCCAGAAGCCACGATCCGTATGGGCATCAAGCAACAGGTACACTTCCTCTTCGCTGATACCTTGTGCGCTCATCGCCGTACCGCTGTAACCAAATATTTTCAGCTCGTCGATCGGCGCGTCGCGCAACGCTGCCATGCCGCGCTGCAATGCAAATAGGAAAGTTATCGCCAGCGATATAAATAAAACCCTGCGCAGGATCGCCGGTACGGCACTGATTGCAGCGAGACCGCTACTGCTGGTCGCATTGTTTCGCACAGCGCCGCTTTTTTGCCGCCACAAGTTCATCGCGGTACCTCGCCAGGCTGCAGCCCGGCGCGCACGATGGACTCGATCAATTCGTCGAAGCTGTAGCCGGCAGCGCGCGCGGCCTTCGGCACCAGGCTGTGGTCGGTGAGGCCAGGGACCGTGTTGACTTCCAGCAGGTAAAAGGTATTGCTGGCAGCACAGCGCATCACATCAACCCTGCCCCAGCCCGCGCATCCGAGAGCATCGAAAGCAGCCAGGCTGAGCGCGCCCAGCGCCGCTTCATCTTGCGCGGACAGTCCGGAAGGAATCACGAAGCGTGTGTCTTCATCCACGTACTTGGCATCGAAGTCATAAAAGCTGCGCCCGGTTTCTATGCGAATGGACGGCAGGCACTGGCCACGCAAAATCGCCACCGTGTACTCGTCGCCGGCAATGGCGCGCTCAAGCAGCACCGGCTGGCCAAACCCGGCGGCAAGCTCGCAGGCACTGCGCAGTCCGGCAACGCTATCGGCAACAGACATACCGAAGCTTGAACCCTCCGCGACCGGTTTGACGAAAATCCTGCCGCCTAGCGTTTGCAGTGCGGTATCAAAGTAAGTCACGTCGCGGCTGGCCTGAATTTCGCTGTAGAGCATGAAGTCGGGTGTGGCGAGCCCTATGCCGCGCCACAGTTGCTTGCTGCGCAATTTATCCATCGCCAGCGCGGAAGCCAGCACGCCGCTGCCGCTGTATGGAATACCACATAGCTCCAGCAACGCCTGCAGGCGGCCATCCTCACCGCCGCTGCCATGCACAGCAATAAATGCAAAGGCGGGGCCGGCTGCATGAAGTGTTGCAACCAGATCGATGGCTGTATCAATGCCAATGCAGTTGTAGCCGCCGTGCTGCAACACTTCGAGTACCGCTGCGCCGCTGCGCAGCGATACCTCCCGCTCTGAAGCGGTGCCGCCCATCAACACCGCAATAGGTCCGTCCAGTTGCCTGATATCCGGCTCAGGCATCGTCATGTACCTCAACGGCGCTGGATATCTTCGCGGCGCTGTTGCACGCTGCACTGAAGTCGCCCAGTTCACGGGAAATTTTTCCGATATCGCCGGCACCCTGCAAGATCAGCACATCGTTATCGCACAGGTGCTGTCGCAGGACGCTGGCAAGCTCATCGTTGCGCTCGACAAACAACGGCTCTACCTCACCACGGCTCCTGATACTGCTGGCGAGATTACGACTGTCGGCACCGACCTTCGGTCGCTCGCCCGCTGCGTATACCGGCAGCAGGAGCAACAAGTCGACCTTGCCGAGTACCGAAACAAACGATTCAAACAGGTCGGCCGTGCGCGAATAACGATGCGGCTGGAATACCATGACCAGTCGCCGTTGCGGCCAGCAGTCACGCGCTGCTTCAATCGTTGCGGCAACTTCGCGCGGGTGGTGGCCGTAATCGTCGACCAGGGTTACCGCGTGTCCTGCGACGCTGGCGTTATCGCTCACTTCAAAGCGGCGCCCTACGCCCTGAAACTCATCCAGCGCCTTGAGGATGATGCCCGCTTCGATGTCCTCTTCATGCGCGACAGCAAAGGCCGCCGCCGCATTCAGGGCATTGTGGCGGCCGGGCATATTCAGCGTGACATGCAGCGGGTTCCTCGCATCGGCTATGCGCAGGTCAAAGCTTGCACGTTTGTCGCTGCAGCGATAGTTCGTAATCTGCACGTCGGCCCGGTCACTAAAGCCGTAGGTGCGAACCGGGCGATGGAATCGCTCCAGCACACTGGCGATGTGATCGTCGTCAATGCAGGCCACCAGCAGGCCGTAGAAAGGCAGGTTGTGAACAAATTCGACAAAGGTATCCAGCAGGCGGCCAAAGTCACCGCCATAGGTACTCATATGGTCTTCGTCGATATTGGTGATCACCGAAATCATTGGCTGCAGATGCAAAAACGAAGCGTCGCTTTCGTCGGCTTCGGCAATGAAGTAATGCCCCTCACCCAGCTGCGCATTTGCATTGGCGCGATTGAGCAAGCCGCCGATCACGAAGGTCGGCGCGGTGCCCGCTTCGCCAAAAATCGACGCAATCAGGCTGGTGGTCGTGGTTTTACCGTGCGTGCCTGCAACTGCGATGCCGTAGCGATAGCGCATCAGTTCAGCGAGCATCTCGGCGCGCGGCACTACCGGCAGGCCGCGCTCGCGCGCAGCCAGCACTTCAATGTTGCCCGGCTCAATCGCACTGGAAGTCACAATAACGTCGGCCTGCTCTACGTGACTGGCTGCATGGCCGGGAAATATGGTTGCGCCAAGCTCCGCCAGCCGTTGCGTATTGTGCCCCGCCGACATATCCGAACCGCTGACGTAATACCCCTGGTTCAGCAACACCTCGGCAATGCCGCACATGCCGGCGCCGCCAACCCCGACAAAATGAATGTTGCGAATCCTGCGCATCGAGCGCTGCAGCGATTTTTTTTTGTTCATCGCGCTGCTCCTGCGTAATGCATACAGGCATTGGCAATATGCGACGCAGCATCAGCACGCGCTTGTGCGCGCGACTGCGCGGCGATGGCGCTCAGCCTTTCGCGATCGCTCACCAGTGCAAGTATTTTTTCGGCAAGTCGCTGCTCGCTGAGTTCGGACTGTGGCAACAGCACTGCCGCACCCTGCGTTTCCAGCCAGCGCGCGTTGACGGTCTGGTGATCGTCTATCGCATGCGGCAGGGGAACCAGGATGGCTGCGACACCGACCGCACAAATCTCACTGAGCGTTAATGCGCCGGCTCGTGCGATTACCAGGTCGGCCCGTTGCAATGCGGCTGGCATATCTTCGATAAAGGCGAATACTTCGGCATCGATACCGAGCTCTCGGTAACGCGCAATAATTTTTTGCCGATCCTGCTCACCACCCTGGTGTACAACATGCACGCTGGTAAAACTGCCTGGCGACGCACCGACTTGTGCAATGGCACCGGGCACCGTGCCGTTGAGGATACGCGCGCCCAGGCTGCCTCCCAGCACCAGCAAATTAAGTACAGGACCGCTTGCAACACCGCGTTCGAGAGGCGTCGGCAAACACCGGAAATTGGCCCGAAGCGGGTTGCCGATGCACTCGACCTTGCCGGAACCTTCAAGAACTTGCGGATAGGCAGTGAAGACCTTCCGCGCGAACGGCGACAGCATGCGATTGGTGGTGCCGGCTACCGCATTCTGCTCCTGCAACAGAAACGGCTTACGCGATAACATCGCGGCAATGCCACCGGCAGCCGAAACGTAACCGCCGGTTGCCAGTACACAGGCGACCTTTCTGCTGAAGGCCAGTTGCAGGACCACGACAACAGCAAGCGCGAGCTGCAACGGCGCGAACAAGCGGCGCAGCAGGTTTTTGCCGCGAAATCCGCTTACATTAATGGTGCGCAGCTCGATACCGGCAGCCGGCACAACCCGTGCCTCGATGCCGGCGACGGTTCCAACCCACAGCACTTCCACGCCCGCTGCAATCAATTGCTGTGCTACCGCCAGTGCCGGAAACACGTGGCCGCCTGTACCGCCGGCCGCTATCAGTACTGGGCGCATGCCGGTTTGTGCTTGCTCAACCATGCGCATGCACCCCGCTGTCACCCGGCCGCAACTTGCGTGAGGCGGGATTGTCGCCACGCCGCCTGGCGCGTTGTACTGCGGCCAGATAAATTTCGCTATCGACCCGCAGCGCAATCGCAATCGACACGCAACAGACCAGCAAACTGCTACCGCCGTAACTGAGAAAAGGTAAAGTCAGGCCCTTGGTGGGTAACAGGCCAATATTGACGCCAACATTGATAAAACACTGGATCGCAAAAATAAGTGCGATGCCATATGCGACGTAGGCGCCAAAATCCTCGCCCATCGCCTGCGCCCGCTGCGCAATGAACAGCAGCCTGCCGATCAGCAGTGCAAACAGCGCCAGCACTGCTACGCAACCCGCCATACCCAACTCTTCAGCCAGCACGGCGAAAATAAAATCGGTATGCGCTTCGGGCAGGAAAAACAGCTTCTGGATACTGTTGCCAAGGCCGAGGCCAAAAAATTCACCGCGACCGAAGGCAATCAATGACTGTATAAGCTGGTAACCGCCGCCCTGCTGGTAAGACCAAGGATCAAGAAAGGAGGCAAAGCGCGCCATGCGATATTCTTCGGTCAGCACCATCGCCGCCACGGCGATTACGCTGGCAGCAATCAGGATACCGAATTGCCACAACCTTACACCGCCGAGGAACAGCAGGCCGAGCGCCGCGCCCAGCATCACCACGACCGCGCCGAAATCAGGTTGCAACAGCAGCAGTACCACCATCAACATCATCACCAGCATCGGATTGACAAAACCGAGCAGGTGACTCCTGACCAGGCGCTCCTGCCGCACCAGGTAACTGGCGAGATAAAACACTACCCCCAGCTTCGCGACTTCAGAAACCTGCAAGGTAAATGGCCCCAGGGCAAGCCAGCGTGTCGCGTTGTTGGCGGTATATCCGAGCCCCGGAATAAATATCAACACCAGCAACAGGATGCTTGCGAACAGCAAGTGAACCGCATGGCGATTCCAGATTTGTAGCGGAACGCGCAGGCATGCGCAGGCGGCACCTAAACCGATAAGCATATACATCGCGTGCCGGTAGAAATAAAACAGGGCGGAATCATGTCGCCTGCCGGCGTAATCGAGCGACGCGGAAGTGATCATAACCAGGCCAACTGCGAGCAGCGACCCGGCGGCGAAGAGCAACCAGCCATCCAGGCCAAAAGGCCTGAAGTTATCCCGCACAGTTGCAACTTGCAGCGGTGCGCTGGACTTCACTTGCGTGCGCACTAGCGCTCACCCCCGCGGTCGAGTGCGTTGACCGCTTGTATAAACGCTTCACCGCGCGCCGCAAAACCGCTGAACATGTCGAAGCTTGCGCAGGCTGGTGACAGCAGCACAATATCGCCGTTGCTGGCACGTGCGCTGGCACGGCGCACTGCATCAGGCATGTCGTCGGCAAATTCGATGGCGACCTCTCTTCCGGTCGCAGCGACTTTGCAAGCCGCTGCGATTTCGCTGGCGCCCTCACCAATCAATACCAGCTCGCATTGCGTGCTGGCGATGATTTTGGCCAGCGCCGAAAAATCTGCGCCTTTGGTTTGGCCGCCTGCGATTAACACCAGCTTGTTGGCGTCCTTGGCAAAGCCTGCGAGTGCCGCGATGCAGGCACCTACGTTGGTCGCCTTGGAATCGTTGATGTAACGCACGCCGTTGCGGATTGCGACAAGCTCGCAGCGGTGCGCCAGCCCGGTGAACGCTTTCGCCGCAGCGATCGCCGGCTCAAGACTCACGCCCGCCGCATCGACAACCGCCAGTGCCGCCATTACGTTCAGCAGGTTGTGCCTGCCGGCCAGTGGCAATTCGTCCGCTGCGAGCAACGGTGTTACACCCATGCTTATCCGCGCTTTCCCGTCACGCTCGAGCATGCAGAAATCCTGCAAACCACTGGTATGCCAGCCGAAGCTCCTTGTTGGCATACCCTGGCGCTGCAGCGGCTGGGTGAGCGGATCCTCACGGTTGTAAACCGCGACCCTGGCCGCGGCGAATACCGACTGCTTGAGCTGGTGGTATTGCATCAGTGTTTTGTGCCGGTCCATATGGTCGGGCGATACATTGAGCAGGCAGGCAACTGCAAAGTCTGCCGGTGCTGCGCGTTCAAGCTGGAAGCTGGACAGTTCCAGCACGTAGCAATCGCGTTCTTCATCGAGCAAATCGAGCATCGGCGTACCGAGGTTGCCGCCAACCCCGGCTGCAACGCCGGCTTTCGCAAGCATGGCGCCAACCAGTTCCGTGACCGTGCTCTTCGCATTCGATCCGGTAATAGCCAGCACCGGTGCGTCGACATACGCCATAAAAAGATCCAGGTCGCCACTAAGGCGTGCACCTGCCTCACAGAGTTCACGCACGCCGGCGGTCTCGGGCGCCAGTCCGGGGCTGAGGTAAATTTCATCCGCATGCGCACAGCAGTCGAGCAGCGGTTTGCCCAGATGTATTTGCACGCCCGGAAATTCTTCGCGCAGCGCGGGCAAATCCGGCAGGCTATCGCGGGTATCAACGGCAATAAACGGCAAACCCCTGCGCTGCAAAAAACGCATGGTCGAGCGTCCGGTCAGCCCAAGACCGACGACGAGGCGGGTTTTGTCAGTTTGAATCAGCTCCATAACCTTGTTACTGCAATAGTCGACACTGTAATAATCCAGCTCAGTTTTCGCCCCGGTGGCTGCCGGCTCAGCCTGCAAGTGCATTTGCTGCTGCATCTGTGTTAACGCAGTTTCAGCGTTGCAAGGCCGAACAGCACCAGGATTACCGTGATAATCCAGAAGCGCACGATCACGCGAGGCTCAGGCCAGCCTTTCAGTTCATAGTGATGATGCAGCGGCGCCATGCGAAAAATCCTGTTGCCGGTCAACTTGAACGACACCACCTGGATAATCACCGACAGGGTCTCCACCACGAAAATACCGGACATCACAAAAAAAACGATCTCGTGACGCGTAATCATCGCCATCACGCCCAGCGCCGCACCCAGCGACAGTGCGCCGACATCACCCATAAAGACCTGGGCGGGATAGGTGTTGAACCACAGGAAGCCGAGCCCGGCACCACCGAGCGCGGCGCAGTAGACCACCAGTTCGCCGGCACCAGGCAAGTAGGGAATGTGCAGGTAACTGGCGAATTCGGCATGTCCGACCAGGTAGGCGATCAGGCCCAGCGCAGAACCGACCAGCACGGTGGGCAAAATCGCGAGACCGTCGAGTCCATCAGTCAGGTTCACCGCATTGCTCGATCCGACCACGACGAAATAGCCCAGCACGATATAAAACCAGCCGAGCCCTAGCGCGACGTCCTTGAAAAACGGCACGATCAGTTCGAGCTCGGCAGGATTTGCGGCGCTGAAGTAGAGAAAACTTACGATGCCTGTCGCTGCGATCGACTGCCAGAAATATTTCCAGCGCGCCTCGAGGCCACGGGAATTTTTTTCGATAATTTTTCGATAGTCGTCGACCCAGCCGATCGCGCCGAACAATATTGTCGCAGCCAGTACCGCCTGCACGTAGCGATGGGTGATATCAGCCCACAACAGCGTTGTGATGCAGATACTGATCAGGATCAGCGCGCCGCCCATGGTAGGCGTACCGGCTTTTTCCAGGTGCGATTCGGGACCGTCGCTGCGCACCGATTGGCCGAGTTGCTTGTCGATCAGCCGCTGGATTACCTGTGGCCCGAACAGCAGCGAAATACCCAGCGCGGTCAGCACACTGAGAATCGCGCGCATGGAAAGATACTGCACCACGGCAAAGCCGCTGATAAATTGCTGCAGATATTCGGCCAGCCAGATCAGCATGGAGCACGCTCCCCAGCGGGCCTGTCGGCGAGAGCCGCGCCGTCGGGCAGGCGCAGCAACTCGACCAGGCGATCCATGTTCGCCACACGCGAGCCTTTTACCAGCACTGTGGCAGCGCGCAGCGCTTCGTCCTGCAGGCAGGCGGCCAGTTGCTCGACGCTTTGCAGCACCCTACCGCCGCAACCGCCAGCCGCTTCGTAGCCCGCCAGGTATTGGCCAGCGTGCGCGCCGATTGCAAATAGCAGGGTGTATCCATGCTCTGCCGCCTGCTCGCCCGCCTGCCGGTGTAATGTCGCTGCCCGCTCGCCCAGTTCAGCCATATCGCCGAGTACAGCGATGCAATGCAGATCACGTGCCGATGCGTCGCTCCCTGCCCCGGTATTTACCACGCGCGCGCGATGCAGCGTCGCAACCGCTTGCAACGCTGCCAGCATCGATGCAGGACTGGCGTTGTAGCTGTCGTCGAACAAATAAAGTTCGTTGCACGCCCCGCAGCGCTGCAGCCGGTGCGATTCGGCTTGTACTGCGGCAAGTCCTGCGCGGATGAATTCGTCTTCAAGCGCCAGCGCCTTGCAAAGCGTGATACAGGCAACCGCATTGCCAACGTTATGCGCACCTAGCAACGGCAGGCTGATTGGTATTTGCCAGCCTGGACGCACGCGATCACTGCGCACGGTAAAGCGACTGCCACTTGCGTCCTCGCTGATTTCAGTCGCATAAAAATCGGCGCGCGGGTCGGCCAGTGCAAAACTCCAGACCTGATGTACAGCGTGTTGTTCACAAAAGCGCTGCTGCCACTGCTCGAAAAAACGATCCTCCCGGTTCATCACCGCGACACCATCACGCGGCAACGCATCGAACAGTTCGCCCTTGGTTCTGGCAGTGGCTTCGATGCTGCCAAAACCGCCGAGGTGCGCTTCCGACACATTGGTGACCAGCCCCACATGCGGCTGCGCGATGCCCGCCAGATAGGTAATATCGCCGGCTTTGGCGGCGCCCATTTCCAGCACTGCAAGGTCATGCGAGGCATCGAGTTCGGTAAGCGTTAACGGCAGCCCAAGCTCGTTGTTGAAGTTACCGCGTGTTACCAGCAGCCTCGCAGTACGCGCAAAAATACTTGCCAGCATGTTTTTGCAAGCAGTCTTGCCCGCACTACCCGTGACGGCGATGACCTTGCCGCGAAACCGGTCGCGGTTGAACGCAGCGATCGAAGCCAGCGCGCGCTCGGCGCTGGCGACTTTGATTTGCGGCAACGTGCAATCCTGCAACTGTTCGACCAGCGCGGCACAGGCACCAGCGCGTGCGGCGCCAGCAACATACTCATGACCGTCACTGTGTTGGCCGCGCAGTGCGACAAACAATTGCCCCGCCTTGCAATGCCGGCTGTCGATACCCACCGAGCTTACCGGCGCATCGCTGCCGTGCAGCGTAGCGCCGTCGATAGCGCCGGCCAGATCCGATAACATGATCCCCGGCATCATGCCGCGCACCTCGCCTGCAGGGCGGCCTGTGCAATTGCGTAATCGCTGAATGGCCTGCGACGATCGCCCTCTTGCTGGAATAATTCGTGCCCTTTACCGGCCACCAGCACCACGTCTCCGGCGTTCGCTGCGTCGACCGCGAGCGCTATTGCTGCAGCGCGATCGAGTTCGACTACAACAGGTGCAGCTGGCGGCATCCCCGCGCGAATATCGGCGACAATTTTCTCAGGCAGCTCACTGCGCGGATTATCGTTGGTCAGAATCACCTGGTCGGCAAGCCTGGCGGCCACCGCCCCCATCAATGCGCGTTTGCCGATATCGCGATCACCACCGGCGCCGAACACCACGCGCAACGCGCCCTCGGCATGCGGCTTGATGGCAAGCAGCGCGTTTTGCAGCGCATCAGGCGTGTGCGCGTAATCAATGAACACGGCAAATGCCGGCGTCGCGGCTTTTTTATCGAGCAACGCGACGCGCTGCATGCGACCTGGCACGGCGGGCAGCGACATAGCGCTGTCCAGCAAGGCCGGCAAGGCCAGGCCTTCATCCAGCAGCACCGCCAGCACGGCGAGCAGGTTGGCAAGGTTGAATTTTCCGGGCAGCGGGCAGTGCAACTCGCCGTCGCCCTGCGGCGTTACAACTGTCGCCTGTATGCCATCAATGCTGCAGTGAATATCGCGCACATGGACATCCGCGTTTTGATCTTCCAGTGCATAACTGATGACCCGCAACGATCGCGGCAGCTTGGTGAGCAGATCGCGCCCGGCCGGGTCATCGACGTTGATTGCAGCACGCTGCAGACCGGCAACTTCGAACAGCCGGCGTTTGGTATCCGCGTAGGATTGCATGTCGTGGTGATAGTCGAGATGGTCGCGACTGAGGTTGGTAAAGATCGCCGATTCAAAATTCACGCCGGCAACACGATCCTGCGCCAGCGCGTGCGAGGAAACTTCCATGGCAACCTGCTCGCAGCCTTCGTCGCGCAGTTTGGCCAGGCAGCGCTGCAAGGCGATCGCATCGGGCGTGGTCAACCCGGTCTCGTCAAATTCGGTCGCTGCGGACGTTGCGATACCACAACCGAGTGTACCGATCACACCACAGGAAGTTTGCAAGCGGGCGCGCCAGTTCGCGTAGAGCCAGGCGCAGCTGGTTTTGCCATTGGTGCCTGTGATGCCAACGATATGCAGCGCGCGCGCGGGGTGATCGTAGAATCGCGCAGCGATGCCGGGCAGCCTGTCTTCGAGCTGCGGCACCGCCACCAGCGGTAAATCGCATTGTTCGGCAATGCGCAGATTATCGGTGTCGGCGAAAACCGCGACCGCACCCGCGGATTTTGCCTCGCGAACGTAGTCGAGGCCGTTGTGTGCCTCTCCATGCAAGGCTACAAACGCATCGCCGAAGCAAATTTTGCGACTATCCAGGCACAGGCCGCTGATCGACAGCGCTTTATAGGCATCCGGTACCCGGTCGCCAAGTATGCTCGCCAGTGTTGTCTGCGCAGCGCCAGTCATATCAGCCGCGCCCCGCATCGCGAGCGCTGAACTCATTGCCCGGCCACTCGCGCGCAGTGAACAGTTGTCCACCTGCGGTCCTCACTTCCAGCTGCTCCGGGCGGTCGGGAGTGAGGTTAAGTAGTCTCGCTGCAGAACCCGCAATATCGGCGAACACCGGAGCGGCAATTTCGCCGCCGTAATATTGCTCGCCACGCGGGTCATCGATGGTTATAACGATTACCACACGCGGATCCGAAGCGGGCAGGAAGCCGGCAAACGTTGCGCGATAACGATCGTCTTCGTAACCTCCCTGACCGATGCGGTGGGTGGTGCCGGTTTTACCGGCAACACTGAAACCCGGCACCCTTGCAGCATGTCCGGTACCACCGTCAACGACACCGACCATCATTGCGCGAACCTGCCGCGTGATTTCGGCAGATAGCACCCGTTCGCCACTTTCCTTCGCCGCATAGTTGCCGCGCCTGACCAGGCTTACGGGGCGCTTGATGCCATCCGCAGCGAGTACCGCATAGGCGCGCGCGAGCTGCATGGCATTGATTGACATGCCGTGCCCGTAGGACAGTGCGGCACGCTGTACAGGCTGCCACTTACGGTGGTGCGGCAGAAAACCTACGCCTTCGCCCGGAAATCCGGTCGCCAGGTATTCGCCAAACCCCACGCCGGCGAACAGTGCGCGCAGTTTTTCTGCAGGTAACGACATTGCTATTTTGGTTGTACCTACCTGGCTGGATTTCGCCAGTACCTGCGCGACGGTCAACTCGCCATAGTTGGCAGGATCAACAATGACTTTACTGCCAAGCCGGATTTTGCCTGGTGCGGTATCGATGATCGTGCGCGCAGATATAGCACCTGCCTGCAGTGCCGCGGCAAGGGTAAATGGCTTGACCGTTGATCCCGGTTCAAAAACGTCAACCAGTGCACGGTTACGCGTGTTGACAGGCAACAGCTGCTCGCGATCATTCACGTTATATGAAGGCTGGTTGACCAGCGCCAGAACTTCACCGCTTGCAACGTCCAGCACAACCGCAGATCCGGAATGCGCATTGTGCTGGTAAACTGCAGACTTCAATGCGCGATAAGCTGCATACTGCAGGTTGATATCAATTGAGAGCTCAACCTTCTCGCCCTCGCTCGCGGGGCGCATCAGCCGGATATCGCGAATCGGTTCGCCAATTGCGTTGCGCATGACAAGGCGACGCCCTGGCTCGCCACTTAACATCTCTTCATAGGCAAGTTCGACGCCTTCCTGGCCGCGGTCCTCAATATCGGTAAAACCGATAAGATGTGCGGCAAATTCTGCCGCGGGGTAATAGCGCTTGAACTCGTATTGTGCATGCACGCCGTCCAGCTTCAGGTCCAGTACCGCGCGGGCGGTGCCTGGATCGACCTGCCGGCGAAGGTAAACAAAACCCTTTTTTGAACGCAGCCTTGCAGTGAGCCGCTGCCTGTCTACCTCAAGAAGCTTCGCAAGCTGCGCTATTGATTCATCACTGGCGGAAAAAGCGCGAGGGTTGGCCCAGATTGACTGCACGGGCGTGCTGTAAGCAAGCAGGTTGCCGTTGCGATCGACAATTTCACCGCGCCCAGCCGGAATGGTCTCTTCGCGCAACACACGCAGGTCGCCCTGGTGCTTGATAAACCAGTGTCCTTTTTCACCGTCGCTTAATTGCAGAAAGGCAAGCCGCAACAGCAGTGCAAGCAAGGCTGTGGCTAACAGCAACCACAGTAACAGAACACGCAGATTGCGCGACCTTGTGGTCATGGGCCAGCGCTCGCGTGATAGTTTTCCGCCAGCATTCGCGGTGCTTGCCCGGTATTCCCGGTAGCGCGCAGGGAGTTAAGGCCTCGCGGCAAGACAATTATCACCGTTTGATCTGTTCCGGGCGATTGCATCCCCAGGCGCTGTTCTGCCTCGCCCTGGATGACCGCAGGAGAAGTCCAGGCGCTTTTTTCGAGCTGCAACTTGCCAAAAGTAATTTGCAATTCGGCGTATTCAGCCAATGCGCGCTTGAGTGCAATAAAGCTCTGCCGGTTGAGATAACCGCTGTACGCAACCGCAATCGCCGAGCAAATCACTGCCGCCGCAAGCAGCATCAGCGCACCGGCACGCCGGCCACGATTCAGGTTAGTTTTCATTGCGTGCTCTTTCCCCCGAAAGCAACACTGTGATGCGCGGACTGAGCCGCGACTGTTTATCAGCGCCGATATAAGGCTGCCTGCTGTATCTGACTGCTAAATTGCTTGCGCTACTCGCAACCAAATTTTTTCTGCTACCTGTAACCGGATTTTTTCGGCTACGCGCATTTAAATTTTTTCTGCTACTCGCAGTACCGCGCTTCGCGCCCTTGGATTGTCGGCAATCTCTGCGTCACTGGCGCGGCAAGCGCGCACCAAAATGCGCATCTCCCGGTTCAGCTGATCGTCACGAACCGGCACATACGCAGGAATCTTGTTACCCACCGATTTATTGCGCATAAATCGTTTTACCAGCCTGTCTTCCAGCGAGTGAAAGCTGATAACTGCAAGTCGCCCGCCAGGTTGCAACCAGTCGAGACAGGCTTCGAGGAATAGTTCCAGTTGCTCGAGTTCAGCATTGATGAATATTCGAATTGCCTGAAATGTTTTGGTCGCGGCGTGCTTGTTTTTTTGTCGCTCCCTGGCCGGTATTGCATCGTCAACTAACGCGACCAGGTCTGTTGTGGTGAGCAGCGGCTGCTCTTCGCGCCGGTCGACAATAGCCCTGGCAATGCGCCTCGCATGTCGCTCCTCACCGAATCGCAATAACACTGAAGTGATCTCCGCCGCGCTTGCCGCCGCAAGCCATTGCGCGGCGGATAGCCCATGCCCGGGGTCCATGCGCATATCCAGCGGCCCGTCGCGCATAAAGCTGAATCCCCTGCGCGCTTCATCCAGTTGCGGAGAGGACACGCCGAGGTCGAGAAGGATTCCGCTCACCCTGCCGCGCCAGCCACGCTTCTCGATTGCGTCCGCCAGGTCTGCAAAGGCCATCTGCTCACACTCGAAATTCCTGTACGCGCTGCGCAAATTTCCGGCCGCGGCAATTGCCTCCGGATCGCGATCAATTGCCAGCAACGCACCCTCACCATCCAGTTTTTTCAGCAGCAGTTCACTATGACCACCCCTGCCAAAAGTACCGTCTATATAATTGCCGGCGCTTCCTGTGTACCAGCCGTCGAGCACCTCGACAGGCATAATCGGTTTGTGCGCACCGCTCATCTCGTCCAGTCACACATCGTAACGGCTCTATCCCCGGCATCCCGCCAATGCGTTGTTTGCGCGAACAGGGTGCCGCTAGATATAGCGGATGTTGCTGACAATTTTTTCGACCAGTTCGTTGTCCTCGATCTCCTGCATGCCCAATTCCTGGTCGCGCTGCCAGTCTTCCTGGCGCCATACCTCGAATTTCTTACCGTTTCCGAGAATTACCGCTTTTTTGTCGAGCTTGATGTGCTCGCGCAAATCCGGTGGCAGCAACACGCGCCCGCTCGAGTCCATGTCGACTTCGCTGGCGCGACTCAAAAGCAGGCGCTGCGCGCGAGAACCCTGGCCAAACCTCGGGAAGTTCTGCAAAACGCTCTCTTCAATTTCTTCCCAAACCGGCACCGGATAAAGCGCAATACAGGGATTGCGGTTGATATCGATATTGGCGACCAGCTTTCCGGCACATTCCTGCAACAACAGCTCGCGATATCGCGCGGGAATAGCCACACGATATTTGCTGTCAACGTTGATATGATTGGTGCCTCTGAACACGAGCAACAAATCCGCCAGATTGAACACAGTGAATAAATCGGGAGACACGAGACGAAAAAGGCGACCGGCCCTTCAAACTCGCAGCGGTGGCAACGGCCAGTAAAGGCCGGGTTATACGGCCCTGAATTGCCGCAAACTCGGGC
>JBATGO010000020.1:0-3088 GCA_049665845.1 Pseudomonadales bacterium
GGCTTCGCCATGGTGGCGCAAGCTTCATCACACAAAGCCTGCCGATATTGCGCGACACATTGCTATCTCACGTAGGCAACGATCGCAATAAAGTGGGCGATGGAGCCTGTCATAACGAAGAAATGCCAGATGCCGTGCGCATGATTCAGCCAGTTGAGCTTGTCGAGTATGTAGAAAACCACGCCAGCGGTGTAGGCGATTCCTCCGGCAAACAACCATTGAAAGCCGGCACCAGGGAGTGCAGCCTTGATGGCATCCATCTGGAACGCGCAAGCCCAGCCCATCGCCAGGTAAATCAGTAACTGGCACACTTTCACAGCGCGACCGCGCAGAAACACTTCGCTGAGAATACCCACCACCGCCAGCGCCCAGACAACGCCAAGAATAATCAGGCCTGTGTCGCCCTGCAGGCTTACCAGCATAAACGGTGTATAGGTTCCTGCGATGAGCAGGTAGATTGACACGTGGTCGAGCACTTTAAAAACTGCTTTCAGGTGGGCCTGGGGAAAGCTGTGGTAGAGCGTCGACATCGTGTACAGCAAGACCATAGTCAGGCCAAATACGACAAAGCCGATAATTTGTTTCGCATCGCCGCTTTGAATGGAAAGCGTTAGCAGTGCTCCGAGCGCAATCAACGCAAATACGGCGCCGACCAAATGGCTGATGCTGTTGAGTTTTTCACCGTAGTACATAAACGAGCAAGCCCTGTGTTCGTGTTGAGCAACTCAAATCCTGTCTGCAAAGGAGTTACAGCATATCAGATCAAAAGTCAGGATCGCCTGAGGTTCGGGGCGTAGTATCAGGTGAAAATGTTATGACAGGATTAAAGCCCAGCGATCACTTGCCAACTGGCGAGGAGATTAAATGGTTTTGCATAATGGCAACCTCGAAAGTGCCCGCAATAAAAAACCGGCGATCGCGGGCTTTCTATGCTGCTTTCCAGCAAAAAAAGCGCTAACTTTTTATTGCACCTTGGGTTTGCGGAGGTAAAGCTGGTCAGCCCGAAGCCGGGCGCTAGTGCCTCAACCGTTAAAACCGGCGCGTGCTTAAAGCTTACTGAACCTCCGCCATGCTGCAACTGGGCGAGAAAAGTGCTGGTGTTAAATGTGCAGAAAGCCATTGCCAGCAACGTTCGCTACGCGAAACGAAGTGCTATCACCCTAACGAGTTTTTACAGCCGTACTATATTTCGCGCCGCAGGTGTTGCAGGGTATAAAATAGGCTCCACCGCCCTATAAATAAACGATATTATTCAATGGGTTGGCAGTTTTTATTATAAATACCTGTAAGCACCTGGTGAGCATTTGTTGAATTCGTTACACGATCGGGAGTTCCATGAGTAGGCTCACATCGGAGCAATGGTCCTCATTCTGGACACGCAGCACCGTCACCACCATCAGCAGTATGTTCGAGCAGAACTACGACGGCGCGGTGGCGGAATTCTGGCATTCCGTGTTGGCAGGCGAGCCGCGCACGGTGCTCGACCTCGCCTGCGGCAACGGTGCGCTGGCCTGGCTGGCCAACGAGTATCTAAACACGGAAGCGCAAAATTGCAGCGTGCTCGGTGTGGATGCCGCTTCCATCAATCCCTTCGAGGTTCTCGGGCGCGACCCGGCTCAATACCCCGGTGTCAGCTTTTTCGGCGACACCCCTATCGAATCATTGCCATTCGATAGCGCCAGCATAGACGTGGCGATGAGCCAGTACGGGTTGGAGTACTCGGATATGGATCGCAGCGTGCCCGAAATTGCCCGCGTGCTGAAGCCCGGCGGCGTCATGGCGTTTATTGTGCATGGTGAAGAGTCGAGTATCGCACGCGGCTCGACGCGCTACCTGCCGGAACACAAAAAAATTCTCGAAGAGATTGCCGTTCATCGATTATTTAGTGAGGTCGATATCATGATTGGCAAGCGCCGTGACCTCGCCAAGATTGCCGTGAAAAGCAAGGTCCGCAAAAAGCTGGCGGCAATTGATGAAGCTGGTGCGGTGTTGCAGAAAATGGCCGAATACGTGGATCCGCCTTACGAAATCGAACGCTATTATTTGCCAATGTTGGGTGCGTTTACGCAGGAAGCGGTACGCAAGGGCGTGAATCGTAAGGCAGTCATTGCCAAATCGCTAAGCGGTTTGCGCGCCTTTATCGAGAGGATCGAAGACTTGCAAAGCGCTACGCTTTCATTGAGCGAGCAGGCTGAACTCGTTGCCCTGATTGAAGCGCAGGGTTTTGAAATTCGAACGCATGCTGCACTTGCCTATGGTGCAAGCCCCAACATTGGCACCGCGATCATCGCGCGCAAGCGATCCGGCACATAAATTACGAGCAAAAAAGGGGCGCCGACAGCGTGTATGAAAAACTGGCAAAAAAAAGGCCGCTAGGAAAGCGGCCTTTTTTCAACAGTGAGGAGCACTGTTACTTCTTGCGACGAGCTACAACCAGGCCAGCGAGTGCCGAACCAAACAGCCATGCGGCTGCAGGGACAGGAACAGCGGGTGCGGCAGCTGCGAGGTTGATGTTATCGTAAAACACGCCAGAACTCGCGAAAGAGGTTGCGCGATTGGAAAAGCCGATCTGGAAAATGTCCCCGGCTACTTCTCCGCCGGTACCGACAGCAATTGAAAGCAGTTCTGATACCCAGTTGGCGTTAGTAGTTGTATCTACCGTGATAAATTGCTTGAGCCCGAAGGTATTTTGGTCAAGCGTTTTGATAAACGCTATCGCTGTACTAGGGCTGGCAATGTTGCCTTGCTTGGTGTCGAATGAAAAATCCCAGGTACTGCCGATATCGCCCGCGCCAATGAGCGACTCTTTGAAAACAATCGATTCAATTATCTCGCCATTAGTGTGTGCCGTGGAATTGTTGTAATCGCTGTACACGGACAATTGTTGGGTTCCCTGTGGGACGCCCCCTTGACCACTATCAATGGCCGAGAAGCCCCCGCCGGGATTTGGCGCTGGAAACGCAAAGTAATTGTAAAGAAAATTTGTGCCCGTTGGATCAAATACATTGGCACCCACTAACCAACCATCGCCTGATAACGCTGCGCCATCAGTTATAAGCAAGCCTTCAAAATCCTGGCTGTAGGAATT
>JBATGO010000021.1:0-1968 GCA_049665845.1 Pseudomonadales bacterium
GCACCTGCGGGTCGGAAAGTTCAAGCGCAAAATCCGGTTTGTTGAGCGCAACCGTTTTTACGAAAGCCGCAATGATCGCCAATGCAGCCAGCGCAGCCGCGCCAATCGCAAAGCCCTTGCCGATAGCGGCCGTGGTATTACCGAGTTCATCCAGCGAGTCGGTAATTTCGCGCACTTCCTTACCCATGCCCGACATTTCCGCGATACCGCCGGCGTTATCTGCAACCGGGCCGTAAGCGTCGATCGCCATGGTGATACCGACGGTCGCCAGCATGCCCACTGCTGCGATACCTACGCCGTACAGGCCGGCCAACGAGGTGGAAACAAAAATAATCGCGGCGAGAAACAGGATCGGCAGCACAACCGACTGCATACCCACGGCAAGCCCGGTAATCATGACCGTTGCCGCGCCTGTTTCACCGGACTTGGCAATTTTTATGACCGGCGTTGAGCCGGTGTAGTACTCGGTGATCAGGCCGATCGCTATACCGCCAACCGCACCGCTGATGACCGCGAACCAGACATTGATACCGATGCCCATTTGCTGGATCAGGAAATACGCTGCGATAATAAACAGCACTGGCGCGCCGATGGTGCCAGTACGAAGCGCAGCACCTGGCGCCGCGCCTGAACGGGCGCGCACGACAAAAATCATGATAACTGATGCGACCAGGCCAATCGTCGCCAGTGCCAGCGGCAACATCATCAGTTCAGATTGCAAGGGGTCGCCAATCATGGTGGAGGCGATCGCGATGGTCGCAATCATCGAACCACAATAGGACTCAAAGATATCCGAACCCATGCCCGCAACGTCGCCAACGTTGTCGCCCACGTTGTCGGCAATAACGCCAGGGTTGCGCGGATCGTCTTCGGGAATACCCGCTTCAAGTTTGCCGACCAGGTCAGCGCCAACATCTGCGCTCTTGGTAAAGATACCGCCGCCTACACGCGAGAACAGTGCGACACAGGAAGCGCCCATGCCGAAGCCTTCAATGGAGTGCGCAGACCCCGCTTCACCACCGAAGAACCAGAACAAACCGCCAAGGCCAATCAGGCCAAGCGCTGCAACGCAGAGCCCCATAATCGAGCCGCCATAAAACGCAACCGTCAGCGCTGCAGCCTGGCCGGATTCGGAGGCCGCTGTAGCGGTGCGCACATTGGCCTTGGTGGCAGCGTACATACCCAGCCAGCCTGCAATGGACGACGAAAGTGCTCCGGCGATAACAGCGATCGCGGTTTTGCTACCCAGCGCAATCCAGCTCAGCAACACCAGCACTGCAACAAAGGCCAGCAGCATGGAGTACTCACGGCGCATGAACACCATCGCACCAAGGTGAATCTGGTCACCGATTTTTTTAACCGCTGCAGTGCCTTCCGAATACTCGAACATTACACGGTAGATGAAAAACGCAATAAGCAGCCCCACTGCGCCGACTATCGGCGGGTAAAGAATCAAATTCTCCATACTGTTTGTTCTCTCTTTCTGGCCACGCACCACACGCCCATGAGGCAGCGATGCAAGAGCAATTGCATGCGCAATTGCAGGAAAATACAATCTCACTAGCCCACACCGCCCTGGCCGGATAAATCCGGCAAGGCGCGTAAGGGTCGTGGGTTGGACATGCTTTCCGGCAGTCGCCCGCTTCCGGGCTGACACGGGCCGTGTGAAAAGCGGCGACATAGTACCCTCAGGGCCAAACGGTGTCCAAGTGCGGGGAACTTTTACCGAAAATCCGGCGCTTCAAGTACTGTATAAGCTTTTATCTGGAAGCACCGCTGTAGTAGCATCGCGCGCGCTCCGGCGCGCTTCCAGCGAAGCGTTTTTCACAGCGAACATGTTTCGGGCAAGCAAACAAAACCCGCAGTCGCGCTGTGGACTGCCAAGCGGCACAGACCTGCGGCATAATTCTTTCAGCCACCCCCAGCGCCAGGCGAAAAAAAATCCCACGGAAACCCGTACATGAGCCT
>JBATGO010000022.1:0-5613 GCA_049665845.1 Pseudomonadales bacterium
GGTAATGGCCATGCCCGCGCTGATTATGCCCAGCGAACTCGACGACCAGGTATTCACCCGCGATGTGCTGACGATGGTCGCGCTGACGCTGGTCATCGTCGGCCTGATCGTGTTCAAAACCAATCGCGGTGCTACCCGCAGCGGCTTCATCGGCAAGCCCTCAGCCGTTTTGCTGTTGCTGATTTACCTTGGCTATTACGTGATACTTATCTCGGGTGGCAGCCACGCTGTCAACTAATTCCGCGCAGCGAAGCTGTCGCGCATATACAATCCTGCGTTGTGGCTGCCGTTGCCGGATTCGTGACACCCAAGCGACACCCCAGTGACACGCCAGCGCCACCCAACGCATACAGCAGCAACCCGATATGAGCGACTTTCCTGATTCTGCAAAGCGTACGATCCGCATCGAGGCGGCCAGTGTGGCTGCGCTGGAAACGCGGGTCGGCGAGGAATTCAGCCGCGCCTGTGAATTGCTGCTCTCTCGCAGCGGTCGCATCGTCGTTACCGGGGTCGGTAAATCCGGGCATATCGCCAACAAAATTGCGGCAACGCTGGCCAGTACCGGCAGCCCTGCATTTTTCATGCACGCCGGTGAAGCCAGCCACGGCGATCTCGGTATGTTGACCGCCGCAGACGCGGTGATCGCAATATCGGGCTCCGGCACCACGCAGGAATTGCTCGCGCTGCTACCGCTGATCAAGCGCATGGGTACGCCGCTGGTCACGCTGACCGGTGATCCCGCATCGCCGCTCGCCAAAGGTGCCGACGTCAACATCGACGTCAGCGTTGCGGAGGAAGCCTGCCCACTGGGCCTCGCTCCCACTTCCAGTACCACAGCAACCCTGGTCATGGGCGATGCGCTGGCCGTCGCGCTGCTGGAAGCGCGCGGCTTTACCGCCGAGGATTTCGCCTTTTCGCATCCGGGCGGCGCGCTGGGCAGGCGCCTGCTGTTGAAAGTGGCTGATGTCATGCAAAGCGACTTCCCGCAAGTTGCACCAGACGCGCCGCTCGGTGAAGCGCTTCTGGAAATATCCCGCAAGGGGCTCGGTATGACAACGATACTCGATGACGGCAAACTGCTGGGACTGTTTACCGACGGCGACTTGCGTCGCTGCGTCGACCAGCGCATCGATGTGCACGGCACGCAAATACGTGCAGTCATGACGCGCGGTGGCAAAACCATCCAGGCCAACAGGCTCGCCGCCGAAGCCTTGAAAATCATGCAGGACAGTACGATTACCAGCCTGGTGGTGGTCGATGACGCAGGCAGGCCCGAAGGCGTGGTACACCTGCATGCGCTGATTCGCGCGGGACTCGCCTGAACCGGCGTTTGCCTGGCAATACTGCGGGAGCTGCCGGTGCAACGATCGACGCTTTCGCCTGCAGCCTCATCGAATACAACATCGTCAAAAAAGGCAATACCTTCACCAAAGACAATACCTTCACCAAAACTAAAGACAACAGCGTAAAAAAATGACATCACAGGAAACCGGCAGCGCAGCTGACTACCCGCCCGCCTTGCTCGAAAAAGCCGGCAACGTATCGCTATTGGTGCTCGATGTAGATGGTGTGCTGACCAATGGCGGGCTTTATTTCAGTAACGATGGCGAAGCGCTGAAAAGATTTTCCATTCTCGACGGGCTCGGCATTAAATTGCTCGCTGCAAACGGCGTGGCTACCGGCATCATTACCGGTCGCAAATCCGGTATTGTTGAACGGCGCGCAGCAGAACTTTCTATTCCGTACCTTGTACAGGGTCGCGAGGACAAGCGCAGCGCGCTAATGGAACTGCTGGAGCAATGCGCAGTCCCAGCATCGCAATGTGCCTATGTCGGTGACGACCTGCCCGATATCGGCGCAATGCGGCACAGCCAGCTGGGCATTGCGGTGGCCAACGCGCATGCAGAAGTAAAAAAAAGAGCCGACTGGGTATGTGCGCGTAACGGCGGCGAGGGCGCAGTACGTGAAATTGCCGACATGCTGCTGCATGCGCGCGGCAGTTATGCACAGGCTATCGAGAATTTCGTCAGGCAACAGGAATGAAAAAAAAATCCCCGTTACTATTGCTGACCAGCCGCAACACAATTGCCGGCCTGCTCAGCCTGCTCGTCATCACACTGTATGTTGCCGACATCGGTTTGCAGCCAAACCGGCTGTTCAAGCCCAAAGCAGCGGGCGATGCGTTTAATGATGCGCAAGATAGCAGCGCGGAAAAAATCGCCACGGATATCGATATTATCCAGTTTGATACTGCCGGACATATCATCCATCAATTCCGGAGCGAGCGCGCTGAGTACTTTGCGCATACAAAGCCGCAGGCGGATATTGCCAGCGACGACTTTTTCGACGAAGGCGACATGTGGTTCAGCGATGCCGAATCGCACAGGCAATTTACGCTTAAAACGACCGAGCCACATTTTCAGCTTTACGATAAAGGCGCTCTGGTCGCCGAATCATCTGCAAAAATCGGGGTCGGCAACACACAAAACAGCCGCACGGAATTCATCGGCGAAGTGCACCTGCGCCACCTGCCACAGGAGAGTGAATTGCGCACCAGCCGCCTGATGATCAATCCGTTAACCCGGCAAGTACTGACCCGTGAACAGGTTACTATCGAAGGCCCCAACTACAAGACCACCGCACAGGGCCTGAATGGCAGTCTCACTGACCAGCGCTGGCAATTGATGGCCGATGTCAAATCGGTGGTGCAACCCAGGTGATGCAGGTTCATCTATTATTGCGTTTATGCGGCGGCGAGGCTCGCGCGCAAATCGAACGCTGGCCCGGATACCTTCGCGCACGTCGGGACACTGCCGCGGGGGCCTTCGCTGTGCCCGTTTTACGCGCGGTTGCGCTGGCTTGTGCACTGCTTGTTGCGCCCGCTGCAGTGACGCAGATAAGCGGTGAATCACTCGATACCAGTGCGCCGATTTCGATAGAGGCAGACAGCGCCGAACAGGACGAAAAAACCGGCGTGACGACCTACAAGGGCAACGTTGCTATCGTGCAGGGCTCACTGTCGATTGCAGCTGACCTCGTGCGCATCGTGAGCCGACAGGTGGACGACAGCCGCATCATCGCCATGATCAGCGCAGAGGGCAGCCCGGCCCGGTTTAACCATCGCGCGGAAAACGTAACCGACAGCATCACCGCGAATGCGCGCAGTATCGATTACATGCTCGAGGATGGCAAAGTTATCCTGCAGCGCGAGGCAGCACTTGTGCAACATGGCTCAAGCGTCAGCGGCGACCGCATTGAATACTTTATTGCCGAAAAGCGTGTCAGTGCGAGGACCGAAGAAAGCGCAAGCCGCGGCGGCAGGGTCAGGACTGTTATTACCCCGGGTTCAGGAATCTTGTTCGATGCAAATGAGTAACCTCGCTGCAGCACCAAATCAAACGCGGGCGCCATCATTTTGAACAAGCTCACTGCCAGTAACCTGGCCAAGGCTTACCGCAAGCGACAGGTGATCGTCGATGTCTCCCTGCAGGTCGAAAGCGGCCAGATAGTCGGCCTGCTCGGGCCGAATGGTGCAGGGAAAACCACCTGCTTCTACATGATTGCAGGTATTGTGCCGGCCGATGGCGGCAGTATCAGCATCACCAATGGAAACGGCGTTCAGGATCTCACCCGGCTGCCGATGCACAAGCGCGCACAACTCGGCCTCGGTTACCTGCCACAGGAAGCCTCGGTTTTCCGCAAACTCAGTGTGTTCGACAATATTCTGGCCATTCTCGAAACCCGGCCCGGACTGAAACGCAAGTTGCGTATTGAGCGCGCCGAGGCATTGCTGGAGGAGTTCAAACTCGAACACATTCGCGATAGCCTGGGAATGGCGCTGTCGGGCGGCGAACGGCGCCGCGTCGAAATCGCGAGGGCGCTGGCCAGTGATCCGGACTTCATCCTGCTTGACGAACCATTCGCGGGAGTCGACCCGATTTCGGTTCACGATATCAAGACTATCGTTTACCAGTTGCGCGAGCGTGGCCTCGGCGTGCTGATTACCGACCACAATGTGCGCGAGACACTGGACCTTTGTGAGCGCGCCTACATCGTGGGCGAAGGTGAGGTAATCGCCGAAGGCGGTACCGCAGAAATTCTCGCCAACCAGCGCGTTCGCGATATCTACCTGGGCCACGAGTTTCATATCTGAAAAAAGCTGCCCTGCCCCCGAAAGCCCGCTAGCGTTAAACCGTTAAAAAGTCAAAACATTTAGCACTTGGCATAACTCTTGCGTAATAAACCTCCCGTCGCTACACTTTCATCAGTGCAGCGCGCGAAGCGGCGTGATGCGCCTTTCCACCGCCAAGGCACAAGCCACCGAATTTCTTGATGATTCCTATTCGCAATAGCGCGCACAGAGCGATTTGCCGCCAGTGAAACAAGCGCTCCAGCTCAAGCTTGGTCAGTCGCTGACCATGACCCCGCAACTGCAGCAGGCAATCAAATTGCTGCAGCTTTCGACGCTCGACCTGCAACAGGAAATCCAGGCCACGCTGGAGGCCAACCCCATGCTGGAGCTCGCCGAAGAGGATGGCGACGCGCCCGAAGCCGAGCAGCTCGAAAACGAAGCGCGCGAGGCCAGGCAGGAGCTCGCCGACACTGCGTCCGGCGATGAAAAAACCAGTGCCACCGGCGATAACGACGCTGCGGAGCTCGGCGACTGGCCTGAAAACCAGGACATTCCGGATGACCTGCCGGTAGATACGCAGTGGGACGATATCTACGACCATGCGCACGTTAACGCAAGTGCCGGCAGCAACCAGCCCTTCAACGAGATGCCGGACCTGGAGAATCGCGAGGCGCATGCCGAGTCGCTCAGTGATCATTTACTCTGGCAGCTCAACCTTACCCCGATGAGTGACAAGGACCGGCAGATCGCGATCACCATTATTGATGCGCTCACGTCCGCCGGGCTACTGTCCGTTGCACCGACAGAACTGCTGGACAGCTTCGACCCCGAACTCGAGGTGGAACTCGACGAAATTGAGGCGGTGCGCCACCGCATCCAGCAATTCGATCCGCTGGGCGTTGGCAGTATCGATTTACAGGATTGCCTGGCGGTGCAGCTCGCACAGTTTCCGGCCGATACGCCCTGGCGCGAGCAAGCTGCCAAGCTGATCAATCGGCATTTACCACTGCTGGCGTCGCGCGATTTCGCGCAACTCTCGCGCCGCATGCAACTGCGCGAAAATGACCTGAAAAAAGTCGTCGACCTGATTCGCTCCCTGAATCCCAAACCCGGCGATGCCTACGAGGAAAACAGCACCATTTACATTGTGCCCGATGTCTACGTGAGCAAGAGCAAAGGTAAATGGCGAGTAGAACTCAACCCCGATATCGCACCGCGCATCCAGATCAACGATCGCTATGCAGCGCTGATCAAGCGCGCAGACAACGGCTCCGACAATACTTTCCTGAAAAATAATCTGCAGGAGGCACGCTGGTTCCTGAAGAGCCTGCATAGCCGCAACGAAACGCTGCTGAAAGTTGCGTCCAAGATAGTCGAGCACCAGAAAGCATTTCTCGACTTAGGTGAAGAGCAAATGAAACCATTAATCCTAGCGCACATCGCTAACGATGTTGACATGCATGAATCGACCATTTCTCGTG